>DAOUES010000341.1:0-2007 GCA_034430335.1 Anaerolineae bacterium
CCGGATGATCGAAAAAATCGAACTGGATATCCAGGTGCCGCCGGATTTCCCGGATAAGTACAGGGAAGCGCTGATCCGGTCGGCCAACCAGTGTGCCGTCAAGAAGCACCTCGAACAGCCCCCGGCCTTCGAAGTCAGCACATCTGTAGTTGAGTTGGCCTAGCAATCAGAATTCATGCATTCAAACAATACCTTCGCCAATTTTGGCGGCATGGCAGTGTACAGGCGAATTCGACCGGAATAGAAGCGCGCCCCATTTGCACAAAAATATGCTTGCAGAGCACCAGGAGCAAAAAGACGGCACAGGGGGAAGCTGCTCTGTGCCGTCTTGATTCCTGCCCGCGCGGCTGTGTCGCTAATCAGGACTCCTTTGGAATAAGCCGGTAATCTTCTCCCATACCTGGGCAAGGAAGGGCCGCTTCGAAGCTTTCACTTCGTCGGCGGCCTGGGCGAGACTTTTTATGCCACGTTCACGCAGCTCTTCGTGATGCTCCCAAACCCAGATGAAAAGGTCGGCTTCGGTTCGGTTGGGGCAGTGCTCCAGCACCCCGCGTTCTTCGATGATCTGAACCGAGGGTGTGTAGAGCATGTCATACCATGCCGTGACTGCATCCGGATAGTCGATTGGCTCCTGGTCGATTTGTTCCAGCACCTGTTGATACATCGCGATCTGGCATTCAAGCTCCCGGTAGCGCCCCGGTGTAGTAAATACGATTTCCTGTTCCGGGCGCAGTTCATTGAGCTTCGTTTTGCCGAGGAAGTCGGTATACTCGGCTTTGATCAAGACTTCGTCAAGGTCGGCATCAGGACTCAGCCCTACCGGTGTGGCGTATTCCCAGACATGGGCCTGGATAGTCTTCATACCCGATTGGCGCGCGACCGATACCCGGTGGTTGCCATCGAGCACAAAGTACATTTCACCAACCTGATAGACTTCGATGGGGTCCATGCCCTGGATAATGGCGATGGTATCGACGCGCTGCCAGCGCTGGCGCATCGAGTCGTTGCGCGGCAAAAACTCCCTTGTGAAATCCTGGTAGCGCCCGACGCTCCCCCGGATACGGTCAAGCTCGATATCCTGGATTCCCCGGTAGTTCTTCTGCATTAAACGAAGCCGTAATTGGACATCTTCGAACGACAACAGGTCGGCGGAACGGCGGGTGAAGACCCCCAGGATATCCTCGACAAGCGCCGACTGCCGGGCGCGATCCCAGTCTTTCCCAGCCTGAACGACGGCGTAGCCTCTAGTTGTATCGTTATCCAGCATTACGTTTACTCCCTTCCCCTGGCAAACCAGTACAGCAATTATCTGAGGGGTGTGCATAAATCAGGTGAAAGCCGTAGCCATCAGCGAGATGGTGCGAAAAGGCACACCCCAGATACAGTTAACAATCATAGCGATCTGGACCGAGAAAACGGCCAGGCCCATCAGCCGTGGCACTGCACTCACCGTCCGTTTCCCTGGAGCCAGGATCGCCTCAATCAGCAGCGTCTTGGCCTTTTCCCAGGTCGTTTCGCCATAAAAGACTGGCACAAATGGGTTCAACAAGTCTATGATTGTCCAGGGCAGGTTAAGCATCTAATACCTTTCGTCGTGGTTAGATCTTCAGCTTATCCTACCTCTCTATTTTATCCACCCATGTACAAAGTCGAGCTTAGGGGGCCAGCTTCTCGCTTAAGCGAGAAGCAGGGGGATGATCCGGCTTAAATAGTAAAAGTTCATCAGCGCCGGGAATTAATGATTCCCCCGTAAAACAACATCCAGCGCCTCGTCGAGCGACCTGACCGCAATCGCGTCGATGGTATCCGGCAGCGGGTCTCCCCGCCGGACGGTTTTCGGGATCAGCACCCGCCTGAATCCGAGTTTAGCCGCCTCGTTCATCCGCGCCGGGAGCTGGCTCACTGCGCGGATTTCCCCGCTCAGGCCGATCTCGCCCACGACGGCAAGGTCGGCGGGCATGGGCCGATCCTTCACGCTGGAAGCAATCGCCAGCGCAACCGCGAGGT
>DAOUES010000342.1:0-3146 GCA_034430335.1 Anaerolineae bacterium
TCGACGATCTCCTTGCAGATCGTCAGTCCCAGCCCGGTACCGGCGGGCGCGGTGTTCGACCGGTCAACCCGGTAAAACTGCTCGAACAGGTTTTCCTGCTGTGTCACGGTCAGCCCTTTTCCCTCGTCCTGAATGCTGATTTCCAGGTATGTCTCCAGTTCGGTGCTGCTGATCGTGATCGTGCTGCCTTCTGACGAAAACTTGATGGCATTGTCGATCAGGTTTCTGATCACCCGCCCCAGGCTTTCGGGATCGCCCCAGATAGGCCGGGAGGCCGAGAATCCCTCCAGTTGGAACCGGTAATCAGGTGCGGCTTCGATAAATGGACGCAGTATCTCACCGATCAGTTCAAGCATGTCGGTTCGTTCCGGGTTGATTTCCAGCCCCCGGCCCGCCTGGATTCGGGCGACATCCAGCAGGTCGTCGATGATCCGCCCCAGGTGCAGGGACTGCTCGTTGATGAGGCGCAGGTAGCGCTGCCTGCGTTGAGGGGGGAGATCGCGGGTGTTGAGGATTTCGCTGAACCCCTGAATCGATGTCAGCGGGGTGCGTAGTTCGTGGGCAGCGGTCGAGAGCAGGGCGTCTTTTATCTGTTCGATCTCTTTGAAGGCGCTGACGTCGTGGATGGCGACGACGAACCCGCGTGGCAAACCGTTTTCACCCGGCAGCGGCGCGATGCTCACGTCGGCGGCGAACTGTGTTCCGTCTTTCCGTATGATCTTCATCTCCGAGCGCCATGCCATGCTGCTCTGAAGAGTCTCGCTAAAGTCCTGGATGGTGTGTGGTTTGGATATATCCGGGTCACCAAGTATCCGGACTGGTTTGCCGACGATCTCGTCGACCGGATAGCCGGTGTTGATTGTCAGCGCATTGTTCGCCGCCAGGATGATCGCATCCAGGTCGGCGATCAGCATGATGTCCGCCGCGCTCTGGAAGATCGCTTCTGCTTCTTCCTTCTGGCGTTCCAGTGTTGCTGTGCGTTCTTCTACAAGCCGCTCGAGATTGTCTTTGTGGTGCCGCAGTCCTTCTTCACGCAGTTTGCGCCCGGTGATGTCGGTGAAGATCGTGGCGAACTGGCCTTTGCGCGGCGAGTAGACGGCTATATCGTAGTAACGTCCCAGCGGCTCGGTATATTGTTCGAAACGTCTTGGCTTACCGGTCAGCGCCACTTCCCCGTACATCGCGATGAGCGGCGTATCCTCGATCCCCGGGATGACTTCTGTCACCCGCTTTCCGACGATCTTGTCTGCCAGGAGACCGGTCAGGTCCTCGAATGCCTTGTTGACCGTCACGTAGATATAATCGACCGGCTCCCCGTTTTCGCCGAGCACGATCTCGTGCAGGGCAAAGCCGTTGAGCGAATAGTCGAACAGGTGGCGGTAGCGCTCCTCGCTGGCCCGCAGCGCGTCCTCCGCCCGTTTGATGCGCAGCAGCGCCTCGACCCGCGCCAGCAGCTCCCGGCTCGAAGTCGGGCGAATCAGATAGCCGTCACCGCCCACTTCGAGGCCCTCCGCCTGGTGATCGGGTTCGACCAGCGTCCCGGAATAGAATAGGACGTACAGGTTCCTGGTTTCCGGGGTGGTCTTGATCTGTCGGCAGACCTCGATCCCGTTGACATCGGGCAGGACGACATCCAGCAGGATCAGGTCGGGGAGATGTTCCTTCGCCAGTTTCAACCCGTCACTCCCTGTTTCGGCCTCGATCACGGCGTAGCCGTTGATTTCGAGCACTTTCGAAGAGGCAAAACGGGTAGTTGGATTGTCATCTATGATTAAAATCCGGGCCTTCGGTTCCATGACCAAAATTCGCTTTTAGGTAGTTTGGGCTGGCTGCAATTTAAGCCGGTTAACCACTGTTTTTGATTATAGCATTACTTGGGATTTGTATACCGTATGTTCATTACGATAAAGTAACTCTATATTAACCGATTAATACTTGACAGGCCGGTTCCCTGTTGTTATAATAACATTGTACATACATTATACAAAAATGATACGTGGTATGGAGAGAGCGATGTTTTGGAATAATTCGAAGAATGGCAGGCGTTTTACAGGTAACAGTATGCGGGTGAGCAGCGGCAGTCTCATCGAATTGAATGGAGTCACCAGGCAGTACGAAACAGCCGCCGGGCCGTTCACCGCCCTGCGTGATGTCGACCTCCGAATCGGGGCGGGCGAGTTTGTCGCCGTGATCGGCAAGTCGGGCAGCGGCAAGTCGACGCTGCTCAACATGATCGCCGGTATCGACCGCCCGACCGAAGGGGAGATCGTCGTCCAGGGGACGCCGGTCCATAAGCTGTCCGAAGGCCAGATGGCCGAATGGCGGGGCCGGAACCTGGGGATTATCTTCCAGTTCTTCCAGCTTCTCCCGACCCTGACCGTCGCCGAGAATATCATGCTCCCGATGGAATTTGCCGGGCTTTACGCGCCGAAGCAGCGCCGCGCCCGCGCCCTCGAACTGCTCGAACTGGTCGACCTGGTCGATCAGGCCGACAAACTCCCCTCGGCGCTGTCGGGTGGGCAGCAGCAGCGCGTCGCGATTGCCCGCGCACTCGCCAACGACCCGCCGATCCTGGTCGCCGACGAACCGACCGGCAACCTCGACTCGAAGACCTCCGACGCGATCTTCGACCTGTTCGAGCGGCTGGCTTTAGAGGGAAAGACGATTGTCATGGTCACCCACGATGTCGAGTTGGCCGGGCGGGTAGGCCGCGCCGTCACCGTTGTCGATGGTGAACTGGTCGGCGAACCGGCTCCGGGTGTCCTCGACATTCCCGCCTACATTGCGCCCGATTACGCGCTGGCCGCCCGCTAAAGCGGCATTTACTGGAATAAACGACATGCTAAAAATACGATGGTTGAAAATAATCCGGGAGCTGTGGAGCAATAAGGCCCGCACGCTCCTGGTCGTTCTCTCGATAGCGGTAGGCGTGTTTGCCGTCGGCACGATTGCCAATTCGTGGATCGTGATGCTCAACGACCTGTCCAGCGCGTACCTCGCAACCGACCCCGCCGACGCGATTTTCGATCTCCAGCCCTTCGGCGACGACGTGGTCAGCGCCGTCGAGGGGATGCGCGAAGTCGGCAGCGCCGAGGGCCGCGCCTCGGTCGTTGTCAAGCTCACCGCCAGCGATGGCGAGCAGGTGA
>DAOUES010000343.1:0-6670 GCA_034430335.1 Anaerolineae bacterium
TCCCCACCAGCCAGCGGGCCAGGTCGATCTCGTGGCTTAGTTCCAGCACCGCCCCGCCGCCCAACTCCCGCCGCGCGCTGACCGTCTCCCGGTAGTCTCTGCCGGGCCGCCAGTCGGGGAGATACTGTCCTACCTCGGCATTGAATGCCAGCACCCGCCCGATCTGTCCCCCGGCGATCACCGCCTTCGCCAGCCGCAGCGGATCGTAAAACCGGAACACGTAGGCCACCATGCAGATCAGCCCACGTTCGTCGCAAAGAGTTAGAAGGTTCTCCACGCCATCCATCGAGGCCGCCAGCGGCTTCTCGATTAGTAGATCGACTCCTTGCTCCGCGAACTGCCACGCCGTTTCGACGTGCAGCGAGGCCGGGTTGGCGATCACGGCGAAGTCGGGCAGCGGGTCGAGAGCCTCGTCGAGACTGTATACCACCCGGTTGGCTTCCGATGGCGCAGGCCGTTCGCCGGGGCGGCTGTGTTGATGCCATACGCTGATCTCCGCCTCCGGCATGATCCGCCGCAGGTTCCGCAAATGCCGCTGCCCGATGCTCCCCAACCCGGCGATCACCGCCCTCATTGTTCGATTCGCTCCTCGATCAGGTCGACGATCCGCCGGACGGCCTGCCCGTCGAACATCGTGATTTCCTGCGATGTGTCGGCTTGCAGCGCCTGCAAACGTTCATAATACGCCAAGTCGCCGAGCATCTTTTTTAGAACCGGGGCCAGTTTTGCGTGGTCGTTCACCTTGATTACCCCTTCGAAATGGTCGAAAAAAGTATAGCCGAACCACCCATAGTCAACCACGATGGCCGGTATACGCAAAAGCACCGCCCAGCGCACGGTGCTCGAATAGGTCGCCACGAAAATATCGGCAGCAGGCAGCGCCTCACTGAGCGGCTCCCTCAGGATATGCACCCCGAACCGGTCTTCGAGAAAGGCGTACTGCTCCGGGTCAGAGCGGGGGTGCAGCGAGAGCAGAACGTTGGCTCCTGTCGCCGCCAGCGTCTCGGTGACCGCCATATTCGCCGCCCAGTGCTCTTCCCAGCCGGTAATCTTATGTTCTCCAAGCTGTGGGACGGCAAAGACGACGAACGGTTTATCACCGTCCAGGCCATAGTCGACGGCGAGCCGCTGGCAGAGATCGTCTTTGCGCTGCCAGGTCTCATACAGCACGTCGAGGCTCGGCTGTCCGGTGACGATCATCTTTTGCGGCGGCGCTCCCTGCTCGACGAATCGCCGCCGGTCGGCCTCACCGATCAACCCCACGACATCTGCCCACCCCCCGCCGATCACCCAGGGCTTCGGCGGGAGAATCCCCAGCGAGGCCAGCACGAGCGTCTCGACCGCCGGGTAGAACAGCAGCGGCCCGACTTCGGACTCGTAGACCTGATCGGGGTGCCGCCGCCTGATCCACGCCTTGATCAACCGGTAGGGCCTCCGGTCGACGTAATGGTCGGGTTTGTCCTTGCGCGGGAGAACCATGTCCGGCAGGTCGGAAAGCGCGTAGGGAATGACCATCGTCAAACGCCCTCTGCGCCGGGCCGCGTGGAGCATCCCTCCGTACAGGCCCACGCGCCGTTCGTCGGCCAGCAGCACCGCCGCCGGGTCGACTTTCTCGAACAACTCCCCGGCCCGCGTCAGCTCCCGCCTGTACGACCGGAGTACTTTCAAGAACCGGTAGGGGGTATAGAGGGGCGAAGCCTTCAACCGCTCGATCAGCCCACTTTTTCGATCCTCGCCCGCCCCCTTCGCCGCTTGGGGCTGCGAATCCGGTTCGATCCCGGCTGGCGGAACGTCCTGCCGATAGAGCCGGACAATTTCGATCTCCCCCGGCAGATCGCCGGGGACGGCCATCGGGTGGGCCAGCACCAGCACCGGTCGATATTTCCCCCGCGCGGCGATCTCTCCGGCTACCAGCATCATTTCAGAGAGAGAGGCTGCCTGAGTCGGCAGCATCAGGATGGAGTTATAAGTTTCGCGGCTGTTCATCGCGCTTTCCTGAAATCCACGCCGGTCAGGCGAATTTCGCATTGCGGGCGATCAGGTGCAGAAAGTGCATGTCGGGCGCTCGCATCTTAAGCGCTCCTTCATACGGAAAAAGGTGATAATGGAGCACCTCGAAACCGGCTTCCTCGGCTATCGCCCGGTAATTGTGGATCAGGCAGCGGTCGGCGGAGACGACCTGCCGGTCGATTGGCAGCCGGTCGGGATCGATGACCGCGCCGTTCATCGGCGGATCGACCGGCTCGTTAAAGACGACGTAGCGAGCCGTTTTAGCCAGCACGCGCATATAGCGCCGCAGCTCCAGGTTGTTGATCAGCGTGGCCGTCGATGAGAAGAACACGATATCCCCGGCGATCTCGCTCTTTTCCAGCAGCAGCAGCGCATAGCCATCGACGAAGTGGATATTATCCCGCTCGAAATCGCGGTTCACCTCGATGAACATCTGGCTAAAGTCGACGCAGGTGAAGGAAATCTCCGGGTGGCGGCTGGCAAGGACGTGGTCGACGTAGGCATAGCGCGCCCCGACGTTGAGCACCGAGCGCGCCGCAGGGTCACACTCCAGGATCGACTCGATCATTGGGATGACCCATCCCTGCACCGTTTCTTCGACCGGGTTTTCCTCAAAATGGCTGTGGCGGGGCGTGGAATAAACGTGGGTTTGATAATCGACGATCTCCGCGATCTGCTGTTCGGTCAGGTGATCGTTTTTCTCGTACTGCCGGTAGCCAGCTTCGAAATCCTGCTTGTCGCGGAAATGTTTGAGCGCCTGCTTCAACCGGCGGCCTGAAACCTCCCGGACGCCCAGGCCGGTCAGCACACCCCCGATCAGGACGTACAGGAAGCGCTTGATCCGCCCTTTCAACGGGTAACGCAGTACGGTTTTATCCTGGTATTCCATTCACGCGCTCCTGATCTGGAAAAGGATTGGCTACAAGGAATCTACAAATACAACGATATGTTGTCCCCCTTTGCTAAGGGGGGACAGCTTCTCGCTCTGAGAGAAGCAGGGGGTGATCGACAATTTACCCCAATTACTCAATGGGACAACGCTGCATCACCCACGAGCCTCTACCCACTGTCGCAATGCCTGGGCGATCTCCCGCGCATTTTTATCCTCCGTCAGCCCGGAGAAATCGGCCAGCGCCGGATCGACATAACCCGCCACGCTGAGTTCTTCCAGTGTTTGAATGAACAGCCGGATCGCCTCCGGCCTGGGCCGGTAGCCCTTTTCGACCTGCGCGATGGCTTCGACACACTGCTCGACGGTGGGGGTATAGAACACACCCTCGCACTCTTTGTACCATGCGTTCCCGAAAACAAGCGCCGGTTTCCCCCTCACCACCGCCTCGAAGCCGGTGGTCGTCGTTACCGTCGCTACCGCCCGCGCATGGTCGATCAGATCGAAGGGCACCGCAGACATCGGCACCAGTTTGACGTTCGGCAGCGCGGTCAGATCAGTGTAGAACTGATCGGTACGCGTCATATGTCCCCGCGAACCGGCCTGGAACTGGCGCGGGTGCTCCTTGACGTAAAGCTGCCAGCCGTCGGGGATAGTCTTCGAGAGCAGGTCGATCATCAGCCATTGGTCGACGAACATGCCGCCCAACGGGGAGGTCGTCCGCTCCGGCTGGTAGCTGAGTGCAACATAGATATAGGGCGCGGTAAGGTCGACTTCCTGCGCCAGCGATTCGTAGAGCTTCTTCAACCGGCGCATCTTTCGATCCGCCGCAAATCGATCCCACCACCATTCGAGGCTCGACATCCGCGACGATTCGATGGTATTGTTCCGCTGCTTCAGGTAATTGTCCGGCGGCGGCTCGAACTGCTTCCCCAGGATTTTATAGGCGTACTTCAGCCGCGCTTTGATCCCCTTCCGACGGACGGCCCGCGCGCGCACCTGTTTGGTGAAAGGGGCCATCGCGTCTTCATAGAAGCGCCCGGCCAGCTTATCCAGGTAGCCGTCCCCTGCCTCGGAGAGCTTTACCGGCTGCCCGGCATACCCGGCGAGTTTTTCCGCATACACAGTCCGGACGGCCTGCGAGCCTTCTTCCATGCGCTCCATCAAAAAAAGCTGCCCGGCCATGCCGGTGCGTTCGAAGATCACCGTCTTGATGCCTTTGCGCAGGCACAGAATGTAAAGCACGTAGTCGAACATCAGGTGCGGAGCGATGGGCATCACCAGCAGATCGGGCCGGTAATGATCGATCACCCCCGACCAGTAGCACAGATAGCTATAGTACAGCCGCTTTCGCTCGTGGAAGGCAAAGTTCCAGCCGGAATCCATCCGGTCCATCATCGTCAGCGCCTGCAATTCTTCGAAAGCCAGGCCGCGCAGCAGCGCCTCATCGACAGGCGGCAGCGGCAGGTCACGGCATTCCTGGGGAGCGATACCCCTCACCGCGTCGACCGAATCTTGAAAAACGACGTCGGGAAAGCTCTCTCTGACGGCCCTATCGATCCCAAAACCCGTCCAGCCCGTCCAGTAGACCGGCTCCCAACCGGCTTCTTCCAGAAGAATAGAGGCCGTATCCACCCAGAAAAGCAGGCTGCACTCAGAGTAAATTACGCGCACGGTCTTTGCTTCTCACTTTGCATCATGCTGATTCTACTCGTTCAAGCGCCAGTCATGTTCGAGCACGAAATCGCCGACGCTTTCCAGCTTGCGGCCCGTCCCGAAGAAATCCCCCGGCACGACATCGATCTTGGCGGCGTTGAGCAGCTTGTCGGCGGTGTTCCGCTCGACGCGGATCGACAGGTCAACCGAGTACTGGCCCGGTGACAACGGGAAGTTGGGCACCCGGCAGATCAACTCGCCTTTCTCCGGCAGCGCCATGAAATCCTGCCCGGTCAGGTACGACCAGCAGGTGATCAGGCGCCGCCCGGTAAAGGGATCACGCAGCCAGAACCAGACGCTCACGTCGTTGATCGGCCCATCCGGGGCGACATACGACAACACAAAATCGACCGTGTCCCCGGTCGGGACCGCGCCGATGACCTGCCCGCTCTCGTCTTGCAGGCGAAAATCGGTAAACAGCGCCGCCCGGCTGCCTTTACGGTCGGTGCGATCCGCAATATCGGTCTGTGTCCTCACTTCGTGCATGGCCGCCAGGTACTTCCTGACGATCTCCTCCGACGGCCCCTCGTCCCTGATCGCCCCGTTGTCCAGCCAGATCGTGCGCGGGCAGAGTGACAGGATCGCCTCCATCTGGTGGCTGACGAGGATCACCGTCCGCCCGCTCTGGGCGACCTCGCCCATCTTACCCAGGCACTTTCGCTGGAAAGCCACATCGCCGACCGCCAGCACCTCGTCGACCAGCATGACCTCCGGATCGAGGTGGGCGGCGACGGCGAAGGCCAGCCGGACATGCATCCCGCTCGAATAGCGTTTCACCGGCGTATCGATGAACTGCTCGACACCAGAAAAATCGACAATCTCGTCAAATTTCTGGTCGATCTCCGCCTTGTTCATTCCCAGGATCGCGCCGTTCATAAACACATTTTCGCGCCCGGTCAATTCCTGGTGAAACCCCGTACCGACTTCGAGCAGGGAGCCAACCCGCCCCTTGATGATCGCCCGCCCCTCGGTCGGTTTGGTAATGCGCGAGAGGATTTTCAACATGGTGCTTTTACCCGCGCCGTTCGGGCCGATCAGCCCGACCACCTCGCCCTGGGATACCTCGAACGAAATGTTACGCAGCGCCCAGAAATCTTCCTGGAAGGCATGAAACTCGTCGGGATTGCGCAGCCGCCGGATGGGGGAGGTCAGCGCCTTGACGATCACGTCCGAGATCAACGTTTCGTCGACGTATTCGCCCTGCACCTGCCCGATGCGATACATCTTGCCGATATTCTCAACCTGGATGACGGGATCGCTCATAGAAAAAGTCTCGAATTCCTGAACAATCAGACAATATCGGCGAAAGTATCTTCCATTCGCCGGAAATAAAACAGCCCGGAAAGGATCAGCAGCAGCACCACTCCCGCCGAAACCAGCGTGATCGGGCCGGGGGATGTATTCGTCCCCAGCAGCGCCCAGCGGAACCCTTCGATCACCCCGGTCATCGGGTTAAGCCCGTAGAGCAGTTGCCAGCGTTCGGGCAGCAGGCTGGTCGGGTAGACCACCGGCGAGGCATACATCCAGAACTGCGCCAGGAAGGGAATGACATAGCCGATATCGCGGTATCGGACGTTCATCGCCGAAAGCCACAGCCCGACTCCCAGCGCCGTCGCCAGCGCCAGCAGCAAAAAGAGCGGTAGCCAGAGCAGCCGCCATGTGACCGCCTGCCCGTAGAAGATCATCATCCCGATCAGGATGACGAAGGCAATCGCAAAATCGACAATCGGCGGCAGCAGCGCCGAGAGGGGGATAATCAGGCGTGGGAAATAGACTTTTGTCAGGATTTTACCCTGCCCCACCATGCTCTTTGCCGAATCCGACATCGCGCTCGAAAAATACTGCCAGGGCAGCAGCGCCGCATAGCTGAAGATCGGGTAAGGAACGTCATCGGAGGGGATTTTCGCCAGGTTGCCAAAGAGAATACTGAATATCACCATCGACAGAAGCGGCTGGATGATCGCCCAGGCTGCGCCCATGACCGTCTGCTTGTAGCGCACCGAAATATCCCGCCACGAGAGGAAGAACAGCAGTTCGCGATAGGTCCACAGTTCG
>DAOUES010000344.1:0-1991 GCA_034430335.1 Anaerolineae bacterium
TACCTGATGATGTCCGAAATGGCGGCGACCGAAGAAAACGCGGCGAAGTTCCGCAAGATCGATGCGGAGAAAGTCGCCTGGATCGAAGCGCAGATCGAGGATTTTGGAGGGCGTGTCGAGATGCCGCGCGAGTTCACGATCAGCGGGGAGACGCTCTCCGGGGCGGCGCTCGACCTAGCCCGCGCGATTGTCCGGCGGGCGGAGCGCGAGATCGTCCGGCTGGTCGACGACGGTCTGCTCGAAAACCGGGAACTGGTGCGCTATATCAACCGGCTGTCGTCGCTGCTCTACGTGCTGTCGCTGGCCGAAGAGGGCAGCGGGCAGGCGCAACTATTTGCGCCGGGCAAATGATTTTTGTTAAGCTAAGACGTAATAGACCGCTATGTGGACGATTTAAAGGATCGAGGCTGTGGACGAATCGATAAACAAGAGAATGCGCAAGGGACTTACCCACCGGCTGGATCGCGGGACCGATTTGCTGCGGATGACCAACAATCCGTTCGGGCTTCAGGATGATCTCGATGTCAAGGGGGGATACATTCGCCTGCCGGTTGGCGGCGAGGCGATCACCACGATCTGGCGGGTGATCTTCGAGCTGGCCGGGCCGGAGCATTTCGGTATGCTGCCGCTCGAGATCGTCTCCGACGTGGCGATCGGGCGCGGCCACGTGGGAGAAAACGCGCCGGAGCTGGACCTCGACGCCCTGGATGCCTTTCGACTGGGGGTATCGCGGCGGCACGCGCTGCTCAGGCCGTCGCCCAACCACCTCTACCTGATCGACATGGGCAGCTCCAATGGGACGCTGGTCAATGGATATCCGCTGGGAATGGGGATCGCCCAGCCGCTGGCCGAGCACACGCACATCTCAATCGGCAAGCTCAACTTGAACATCCTGCTGCTCCAACCCATCCCCTGCGAGGAAGGTCGGCCCGGCTGCCCGGACGAGCGCCCCCTGCCGCCGGGAAGCGATGCCGCCGAGGACAACCTGCCGGGCACAAATCAGTTGGAATAAAAACCTATCCGTAAATTCACTTCGTTCATTTCGGATAGGTGCAAAAACAGACCTGTAGTTTTGCTTCTGGATAGATTGCAAGAGCCATTTGCTTCAAATTGATAGCTTCTGAAAGCAGTTGCCCGGCATAATGCCGTGTGGCGAAAGCCGCCTGTTGTTTTGATTGTGCCGACTTAACCGGTCACACCGCTCGACCGGATAGCTGATTACCATGAGGATCGACCACCATGCGCGACGTGTGTATCATCGGAATAGGACAGACTCCGCTCGGCGAATTGTGGGACAAGGGCCTGCGTCACCTGGCTTTTGAGGCGCTGCAAGCGGCGGCGGACGACGCCGGATTAGCCGAGGCCGGGATCGACCGGCCTGACGCCCTGTTCGTGGGGAACATGATCTCGTGCCGGACCATCGACCAGGCGCAGCTTGGTGCGCTGATCGCCGATTTCTGCGGCTGGCGCGGGATCGAGGCAGCGACGGTCGAGGCGGCCTGCGCGTCGGGCGGGGCGGCTTTCCAGGCCGGGGTGCGGGCCGTCGCCAGCGGGATGGTCGACGTGGCCGCCGTATGCGGCGTCGAGAAGATGACCGACGTGGGCAAAGACGAGGTCACTTCCGCGCTGGCAACCGCCGCCGATGCCGATTACGAGGTGGTCCACGGCGTCACCTTCGTTGCGCTCAACGCGCTGGTGATGCAGCGCTACATGTACGAATACGACATTCCGCACGAGGCGTTCGCCAACTTTGCCGTCAACGCCCACCAGAACGCGGTCAACAACCCGAACGCGATGTTCCGCCGGGCGATCCGCGCGGAGACGTACAACAAGGCGGCGATGATCGCGCCGCCGGTCAACCTGTTCGACAGTTCGCCGGTTTGCGACGGCGCGGCGGCGGCGATCCTGTGTCCGCTGGACATGGCCCGCGACCTGCGCGGCGTGATCCCGGTGCGGGTCTTGGCCAGCGCCACCGGCACCGACTGCCTGAA
>DAOUES010000345.1:0-7818 GCA_034430335.1 Anaerolineae bacterium
TCCTCGCTGACGGCGGCGGGCTGCGAATCGCCCTGGGCGGGCTGCGGCGCTTCGGTCAGGCCGAGCATACCTCCGACCAGCCCAAACGCCTGATCCCAGCCGAACCACACCCCGGCGACGATGAACAGGATCAGCAGGCCGACAACCATCAGCAGCGTTCTGGATTGGCTGCTGGATGACTTGCTTTTTCTCTTTGTCATGTCTTTTTCCTTGCTGTGAAAACGGACACCCGCTCACGTTGGTGGGAAGAAGGTCGAACAGGGATAGTATAAACGCGAACGGGGTTTAATGAAAAGTCGTGGGGGAAATCCCGGCCAGACAACCCCCACCCCCTTCGTCCGATGTCCCGTCGGCTCCGCGACGGGCATCGGACACTTCCCCCAGGGGGGCAGGTGGGGGCCGAATTGATAAGATTCGGTTCAAATAACCACGTGCCCCACTCGCCCCCTGTGGGGGAGATGTCGCGCAGCGACAGAGGGGGTGCTCCGCCACGCCCAAACAAAAAGGCCGCAGCGATTGCTGCGGCCCTGTCATTTCGATTATTCGATTGGTGCGCTACGGCTGGAAGTTGTGATCCTTCACGACCGGGACGCGCAGCTTGATCAGCTTTTCGATGTCGCGCAGGTAGGCGCGTTCGTCGTCGGCGCAAAAGGCGATGGCGATCCCGTCTTCACCCGCGCGGCCCGTCCGACCGATGCGGTGGACGTAGGTCTCCGGCTCGTTGGGCAGGTCGAACTGGATCACGTGCGAGATCAGGTCGACGTCGATGCCGCGCGCGGCCACGTCGGTGGCGACCAGCACGCGGGTCTTGCCCTTGCGGAAGTTCGTCAACGCCTGCTGCCGGGCACCCTGCGACTTGTTCCCGTGAATGGGTTCGGCGCGGACGCCCCGCTGTGATAAGTTCTTGACGATGCGATTCGCACCGTGCTTGGTACGGGAAAAGACCAGCACGCGGCTCAAGGCCGGGTCTTTGAGCAGGTGTTCGAGAAGCGCCTGCTTTTTCTTCTTGTTGGTGAAATACAACTGCTGCTCAATCGCCTCGACGGTCGGCTGTTCGGGCGATACGGTCACCTCGACGGGATCGTGTAGGAACTCGTTCGCCAGCTTCTTGATTTCCCCGACCAGCGTCGCGGAGAACATCAGCGTTTGCCGCTTGTCGGGCACCGCCTTGACGATCCGGCGCATGTCGTGGATGAAGCCCATGTCGAGCATCCGGTCGGCTTCGTCGAGAACCAGCACTTCGACCCGGTCGAGCTTGACGTAGCCCTGGCCCATCAGGTCGAGCAGGCGGCCCGGCGTGGCGACCAGGATGTCGACGCCCTTCTGGAGCGCCTTGACCTGCGCGTTCTGCTTCACACCGCCGTAGACGATGGTGTTGGTCAGGCCGGTGTACTTGCCGTAGTCGCGGAAACTCTCGGCGATCTGGATCGCCAGTTCGCGGGTCGGCGAAACGACCAGCACGCGGATCGGGCGGGCGACCTTTTTGTGTCCGTTCCCGTTCGGGCTGGTCGCCAGGTGATCGAGGATCGGGAGCGCGAAGGCGGCGGTCTTGCCGGTGCCGGTCTGGGCGCAGCCCATCAGGTCGCGCCCGTCGAGGACGTAGGGGATCGCCTGAACCTGGATCGGAGTCGGCTCGGTGTAGCCCGCATCCTGGATCGCCCGCCGTAGGCTGTCGATCAGGGGGATATCGGAGAAGCCGCCATCGCCGGAGACGCTTTCGCGTTCCGCTGCGGGCGTGTGGACGCCGTTTCCATTGGAGTGGCTGTGGCCGTTGCCGTTGCCGTTTTGCTTCCCGCTTTCGCGTTCCGCTGCGGGCGTATGCCCGTTCCCATTCTCGCGTTCCGCTGCGGGCGTTTGGCCATCGGCGCGGGAAACATCCACCGCCGAGGGGCCTTGTTTACGCTGTTCGATAAAGAAAGTAATTCGGTCGCCTGGCTCGACATGAGCCTGGCTGCTGCGCTGCAGCGCCGAGTGATGCAGGAAAATGTCTTCCGCCCCTGCATCGGGCGTGATGAAACCGAACCCCTTCTTGCGGTTGTACCACTTGATGGTCCCGGTTTCCCGTTGTGTTTTTACGGTCATTTAGTTTGAAAAATCCTTTTCCTGGCATCTGGCGCAAAAAAACCCCGGCTAATGCCGGGGATGTTTGTAACCATTATGCCATACATTAACGAGGGGGAGTATAGCATGTTTGGGTGGATAGTGCGAATCGGGGAAAAAACTATCCACAGATGACACAGATATTTCTTGTTGTTGAGTGGGTGAACTATCAACTTGAAACTGGTATTGGTCTTGGATGGAGGGATTCAGTCCGCGAATTGCGCGAATTACGCTAATTATTCTCCGCTGGTCGAGTACAGATCGACAGGACTTGAATCTCATAGGACTTACGCAGAGAAAACGATTATCATACCTGAAACGGTGGGTAGGGGCACAGCGTGCTGTGCCCGGCTGCGTAAGTTCTGTCTCAATCAGAATTGTTTCAAGCCTCAACGTTCCATCATGCACAATTGGATAATAAATTCGTGTAATTCGCCGCAATGTTCTTTATTGCCAATTCGCGGATAAATATCTGTGCCATCTGTGAAATCTGTGGATCGAATCCCCCCTCACCGGTAGGTGCTGTCGATGTACCGGTAGAGCAGTTGGGCCGTCTCGCCCTTGATGTCGTAGTCGGCCCAGGCGTCGGTCATGCGGCCATGCGCAAACACCGAGGCGAACAGCACCTCGTTGTCCATCATCAACACCTGGTCGACCTGTTTCAACTGGTCGACGTACTGCTGGGACGACAGGCCCATCACGCGGTAGGGTTCGCTGCCGGGAACCTTGTCGATGTGCTCCGCGCCTGTCTCGCCGATGATGATCCGCAGGCCGGGGATGTCGAGATCGATGATCGTGCGGTAGCGCCCGAAGAAATAACCCCAGCCGTAGGGGAAATTGCCCTGCCAGCCCTCCTGGGGTGTGCGGGCATAGTAATCGTGGGTGACGATAGCGTGGCCGCCCGCCGCCAGCCGGGTGAAGGCGGCCTGGTATTCCGACTCCAGCAGCTTGATCTCCGGCTGGCCGACGCCGAAGGCGTAGCCACCGATCTTGAAGCCGCGCTGCTCGGCAAGCTCGGCGCAGCGAAGCGTGTAGCGATTCAGCCAGCGAGCGCGTTCGCGTGCATAGTTCCAGTCGCCGGAGTTCCCCGCGTCCAGCTCGTTGCTCGTCTGCCAGAAGACGCGGCCCCGCAGGTCGGGGTCGATTTTGTTGGCGTTCGACAGGAACCAGCCAAAGACCTCCTCGGCCAGCTTTTCGGGATCGGTGCGGAACTGCTGCCGGTTGATCTCGTCCTCGAAGTAGGTCGAACGGAGCAGGACGATCCGGTCGGGGCGGGCGCGGAGGAAGGCGTTGGCGAATGCGTAATGGCGGTCTTCGTTGACGACAATCGTCGCGCTGCGCACCTGGGAGTCGATCACCATGTCCTGGTCGATATGGCCGGATTCGATGATATGGCTGCCCAGCTTGCTGCCGCCGGGCACGTGAACGTAGCCGCTTGGGGCCGGGTCGGGGCTGTCACAGATGTCCACCGAGTCGGGCAGTTTTCCCTCCTGCCGCAGGAAGACAAATTCGGTCGCGTAGATATCCGGGTAGAACCAGACCTGCGAGCGGCCCCGCTCGCCGCACATCGCCACCTGGTGGATGCACAATTCGTCGGTGCAGGCGACGAGCATCCCTTCTTTGTCTTCGTTGAACCACCAGACCTGGATGAACTGTCCCCGCTGGAAATAGACATCTTCCGGACCGGCGGGGCCGATGTGCTCGACGATCGGGCAGTCCTCCAGCGAGTAGCCGCTGTTGGCAATCGCGTCGACGCGCAGGTCGAAAGCGTGGCCGGTCACGATGGCGGGCATGCAGCTGTGGTAAGGCATCTCGTTCTTGAATACGGCGACGCCCTCGTATTCGGGCGGTTCGCCGGGCGGTTCTTCGGGCAGTTCGGGGGGATTGACCGGGGTCGGCGTGGGGATCGGGAGGGGGATATTCACCGGCGACGTGTCCGCCCCGGTTTGCTCGCCGTCCGGGGTGGAAGTAGCGGAGTCCGGGTCGGCGGGTTCGCCTTCGCCGTCGCTGCCGATGATGGGGGTCGCCGTCACGACGACATAGGTCGGAACGGCATACTGAGTTTGAAGCTGGGCGAGCGCCACGTCTGAGGTACAGCCTGAGAACAACAGCGCCAGCAGAACGATCCCGACTACCGATTTGGACTTCACAACGCCTCCGATCTCGACCAATAATCACTAAAACCCTGCATCTACCGGACGAGACCGGAACCACTGTTCTCGTTCATCCGGCTCAGAATAGACCATGTGAACGCCGGGCCACTTTTTTTATCATAATGCAAACTCGCCGATCAGCGCCAATCAGCCCGGCAGGGGTTTACCGGCATTTTACCTCCGGCAAGGTTTGCGGTATTATGGCAGTCAGCATTGCAACATTATTGCAATACAGACAGGTCAGCGACGATAGCCAGAGTCCTGGAGTAACCCGGATGAGCAGAATGTACCGCATATTTGTCGCCTCGCTGGGAGCGATGCTCGGCGCGGCGCTGGTCACATGGTGGATCAGCGACCGCCGGAACGCATCGGCTGCGCTCCGGGGCGTATCGTGCAGCGACCTTCAGCAGGACTGGGTCGAGATCAGGTAGTGGCCCACATAGTGGGTTCGAACCCCGCCGCGCCCGATCTTGAGCGCGATCTGCTGGTGGTCGAGGCGATGGCCCCCGACCTGAAGGTCTATCTTGAGAGCAAAGCGCTCTACTGGCCCCTGCGCCCACGTCACCGCGCCGGTCTGCCCTTACCACCGGGCACGCTGGGCGGTGTTTTCTTGCGTATTCACCGCCTGCGGGCGCTGGCCGATCACCTGGACGGCGATCAGCCGGTGCGTTTCCAGGAAGCCGCCGGGCAGTTCGAGGAGACACTGGGACGCTATCCCGAACAGGCGGCGGGGAAGATGCTGCGCGAGGTCAAGGGGCGGCTGGATGGCTGGGGCCGCTACCTGGAAGAGGTCGCCGCAGCACCGCAGCGCTACGAGTCCGAATATCCGACCCAGGCGGAGGGGCGGACGGTGATCGCGCTGTTGATGGACGCCCTCGGCGAGACGGGCGAGCGGCGCAGTTTCGAAGAGCAGATCGGTCGCTCCGACGCGCATCTGCGGCTGATCCTCGAAGCGCATCCTTTCATCTGGCACGACTCGCTGGCCGCGGCTTTCCCCGAAGACCGGTTCTGGTGGCTCTACGGCTGGCCGAGGCACCCAAAATAGCCTTTTTTGATTTTGCCGCTGGTCGGTCGATACGGTAGACTTTGCGAGTCATGAAAATAATAGTCGTCATCCCTACATACAACGAAGCAAACAACATCTCCCCACTGGCCGCTGAATTGTGGGGCCTCGACATCCCCGATCTATCGATCCTGGTAGTCGACGACAATTCGCCCGACGGCACCGCCGACATGGTCGACGACCTGGCCCACCGTTCGCCGGGGCGGATCGAGGCGCTGCGCAGGCCGGGCAAGATGGGCCTCGGCACGGCCTACCGGGACGGGTTCAAGAAAGCCATCGAGATGGGGGCGGACGTGATCATCCAGATGGACGCCGACTTCTCGCATTCGCCGTCGTACATCCCGGCGATGCTCGACGAGTTGCAAAACTGCGACTGTGTGGTCGGGTCGCGGTACGTCGAGGGCGGCAGCCTGGACGAACGCTGGAGCTTTGGGCGATATCTCCTGAGCTGGTGGGCCAACTCGATCTACACCCGGCTGATCCTCGGCACGCGCCAGCGCGACACGACCGCCGGGTTCAAGGCCTGGCGGCGCGAGACGCTGCAAGGGATGGGCCTCGAACGGGTGAGTTCGAACGGCTACGACTTCCAGGTCGAGATGACCTACCTGGCCGAGAGGCTCGGCTACCTGATCGTCGAGATACCGATCCACTTCGAAGACCGGCGGATCGGGCAGTCAAAAATGGACATGAAAGTGAAGCTCGAATCGGCGATGCGCGTGTGGGACATCATGTGGCGGCATCGTCGGCTCAAGCCGCAGGATCGGGTGCCGATCCCGCCGGAGATTATCCTGGCGGAGTGAGTTTATTTCCCCCACCCCCTTCGTCCGACCTGCGGTCGGCCACTTCCCCCAGGGGGGCAGGCGGAATTCGAATCGTAAGAAATCGAAAGAAATGTTGATTGGGCAACGGGCGACCGCAAGGGTCGCCCCTACCGCCGATTTTGCTGTCTGAGTGAGGATTGAATAACCACGTGCCCCACTTGCTCCCTGTGGGGGAAATGTCCCGCAGGGACAAAGGGGGTGCTCCGCCACGCTCAAAACACAGAACTCCCTGATCGCCCCCTGTGGGGGAGATGGACAACCGCAGGTTGTTCAGAGGGGGTGTTCCGCCACGCTCAAAATCGAGCAATTGTTGATCGCCCCCAAGTTTGGGGGAGATGTCGCGCAGCGACAGAGGGGGTTGTCCCCCCATCGTTCTAAACCTTTGCGGCCTCTGCGCCCTTTGCGGTTTGACTTTCCCCCGACGAACTCAGCTCCGATACCACGATCCCGGCCAGGATCAGCGCGGAGCCGATCAGCTCCTTCGGGCCGAGCATCTCCCCCGCCCACAGCCAGCCAAAGAACGCGGCGAAGATCGGCTCCAGGGCGAAGATCAGCGCGGTGTGAGTCGATGTAGTGAAGCGCTGCACGTGGGTTTGCAGCGTAAAGACGAGCGCGGTCGCCAGCACGCCGGTAAACAGGATCGCGCCCCAGGCGATGAAGGGCAGGCGCAGGGTCGGGACTTCGGTCACGAAGGCGAGCACAGTCCCGGCAGCAGCGACGCCGATCATCTGCACGAGCGCCAGCCGGACGGGGTCGACTTTTGGGGCGAAATGCGACACGCCGACGATGTGAAGCGCGAAGCCGACTGCCCCGGCCAGCACCCACAGATCGCCCGGCTGCGGGCGCAGGTCTTCGTTCAACGAGAGCATCCCCAGGCCGACCGTCGCGGCGGCGACGCCTAAAATGGTCAGCCAGCCGGGTGGCTTTCGGAGCAATATCGCCGCCAGCAGGGGAACGATCACGACGCTCAGGCCGGTGATGAACCCCGCTTTCCCCGTCGAGGTGAACTGCAAGCCGACCGTCTGGAACAGGTAGCCCGATCCGAGGGCGAGGCCAAGCAGGGCACCGGCGGCGATTTCGGCGCGGGTGATCTCGCGTATGCGCCCGGAGAAGATCGCGATCAGCGCCAGCGACGCGACGACAAATCGCCAGGCGATGAAGGTCGCCGGGCCGACCGCGCCGAGGGCATTCTTGACCATCACAAAGGTCATGCCCCAGATGAGCGATATCCCGGCCAGGATCAGATCGGCGGTGGAACGTTTCATGAGATAGTCGAGTCCGTGTTTCGATAATTTGCTATACAGCCGATGCCGGGAAAGCGGCGTTTTCACCCCCTCCCGGCAGCCAAAAAACGGCTGCCTCCCTCCCCCTCAAGGTGGAGGGAACCGATTGCCTGTTTGTCTGCTGTACTCTGAGCTGCGTGAGCATACCAGGGGAATGCACACCGGTCAAGCCTGTGCATTGATGCCGCGAATGAGTACAATAGGGGGCGGATCGATGAACAATCACCAGACACCCTTGCGAGGCCGCTCATGACCTTTGATTTCCTCTACGACATACATCCAATCCTCCAGGCGCTGCTGGCGACGACCTTCACCTGGTTCGTCACCGCGCTGGGGGCGGCGACCGTGTTTCTCACCCGGACCGTCAAGCGCAAACTGCTCGACTCGATGCTCGGCTT
>DAOUES010000346.1:0-22115 GCA_034430335.1 Anaerolineae bacterium
GGTTCCAACTGAAGACCATCGCCAGGGCAGCGTTAGCCGCCAGCGCCGGGGCCGAAAGCGGCAGCAGCACACGCGTGAAGAAGGTAAAAGCGTTGCCCCCGTCGATATAGGTGGCATCTTCGAGTTCTCGCGGCAGCGAGCGGAAGAACCCGCGCATGATCAGGATCATCTGCGAGAGCTGGAAAGCCGCCTCGACCAGGATCACACCGATCAGGGAGTTCAGCAGTCCCATCTGGCGCATCATGATGTAAAGCGGCAGGATCGCAACCATGAGCGGGAAAAGCAGCCCGATCATGAAGAAGTTGAAGAGCGTATCGCGGCCCTTGAAGCGCATCCTGGCGAACACGAAGGCGGCCATGCTTGCACTGAGCGTCGAGAGGGTGACCATGCCAATCATGACGATTGTGCTGTTAAATAGCTGCCTCCAGAACGAATCCAGGCTCAGAACATACTGGTAATTATCAAGGATCCATGCCTTGGGCAGGGTAAAGGGGCTGTTCAACAGCTCGGCAGATTCTTTGAATCCGCCCAGAACGGCGATGAGAATCGGGCTGACCACCAGCATCGATACAATGATCGCAACTATATACCTGGGCAGGTATGAGCCACGTTTTCTCACCGGCCTTGAAGCATCGGTTGTCGTCACGCGTGTTTCCTTTCTAACTGAAGGCGGTTCAGACGGGCCAGATCATTCGGCTACTCCGGCGTAATCTTCTCTCATGAACAGGTACTGGTAGATCAGCGAGAATACCAGGCAGATCGAAAACAAAACGACCGCCACGCCAGAGCCATACCCAAGTTTGAAGCTCACGAAGCCATGCCGGTACATATACGTCGTCAGCACCTCGCTCGCGCCGACCGGCCCACCCTCGGTCATCAACCAGACAAGGTCGAACTGCTGGAGCGACCCCAGCACCGACAGGTAGATCGTCGTGTAGATCGTTCGCGACAGCATCGGGATGGTAACGAAGCGCAGGGTTTGCCATGCGTTCGCCCCGTCGATGCTGGCCGCCTCTTCGATTTCGGTGGGAATGGACTGGAGACCGGCAATATAAAGGATCATATGCAGGCCAAAATACTTCCAGGTCAGCACGACGAATATCGCGCTCAGCACCTTTTTTGGATCACCCAGCCAGGGGCCGGGATCGAAGAAAGGCAGCAGCGTATCCAACAAGCTGTTGATGACTTCACTGGCGGCAAATCTCGGGTTGAAGATGAACGACCAGAGGATGGCCGAGATCGCCTCGGAGATCACGTAGGGCAGGAAGAACAGCGTCCGAAAAATGGTTCGTCCGGGGAGCTTCCGCCCGACGAGGAGCGCCAGCGCCAGGGCTATCGGCAGCTGCAGGCCAATCGACAGCACAATGATGACAAAGTTATGGGACAGGGCCTGCCGGAACGGTTCGTGCTGGAACATCGAAACGAAGTTATCGAATCCGATGAACTTTTCAAGCGGGCCTAACCCATTCCATTTATAAGTGCTGATATAAGCTGCCTGTATGATGGGGAAAATCACAAAGGTCAGAAATAGAATCGCTGCTGGCAGCAGGAAAAGGACGATGGTTGAGAGCTGCCCTCGACGGCGTTTAGTTCCGTTGGCTTCTGTGTCAAGTTGAGATATGTTCTGCAAGGCAAACTTCCTTTCGAGCAGCCGCTCTCATTTATCGGCAAGCAGTTTATTATGCACTTTTTCGCCCTCACCCTAAATTCCTCTCCCTCATGGGAGGGATTTGATCTGTTTGTTCTCCCTTCTCCATGAGGGAGAAGGGCCGGGGATGAGGGCTTTCAGCGCATGTCTCATGCCGGACATTCCAAACAGAGTGCGTAACATGCTCCAGCAGTCTGTTGTTATTGAGTGGAGCAAACAGGAGGCTGGCCCATTTGCTCCACTCATGACTCTATCGGTTCAGCCGGGCAAAGACCTATCTCCCGGCATCATTCACTGCGAAAAGCTACTCTCCGATTTCTTCGGCGTAGGCATCCTCGATGGCCTGGGCAACTTCCTCAGGAGACATCGTGCCTGCATACAGTGCCTGCGTTACGTCGTTGACCACTTCGGAAGTGGCGGGCGGCAGGAACTGGTCGTAGTAGAGCTGATAGTAATCAGCCTGAGCAACTGCCTCGGATACCATGATCATATTGGGGTCGGTCAGGGCTTCTTCCGCACCGATGACGACCGGAATGGCAACACCCAGTTCGGCGAGAACTTTCTGATTCTCGAGGCTGGTCAGGTAACGCAGGAAGTCGACGGCTTCCGGTTCGGCGTTGACACCAACCGCGATACCGTTGCCGCCGCCCATCGCGTCAAGCGCGCCACCCGCGCCGCCTTCGACAGCCGGGAAGGTAAAGAAGCCCAGGTCATCGCCAAGACCACCGCTCGTGCTGGTGGTCGACATCACGGCAGGTGCCCACTGGCCCATCAGCATCATCGCGCCTCCGCCATCGCCCATGATGGCCTCGGAGTCGTCATGGCCAATGCCCAGGTAGCCATCCTCGAAGGGGTCGAGGGCGATCAGGTCTTGCAGATCTTCACCGGCCTTCACGAAGGGGGCATCGGCGAAGGAACCACCGGTGCGGAGATAGGCTGCGTCGAAGGCTTCCTTGCCGCCCTCGCGGACGGCCAGGTAGGCCCACATGTGCATGCCGGGCCACTTCTCGCCTTCACCCAGGATGATCGGGGTGATGCCTGCGTCCTTGAAAATCTGAACGTCTTCGAGGAGTTCGCCCCAGGTTGCCGGAGGAGCATCGATTCCTGCCTGCGCGAACAGGGCTTTGTTGTACCAGAAACCAACGACACCCATGTCCCACGGAACACCGTACTGCTTGCCGTCGTAGGCATACACGCCCAGCGCACCGGCACCAAACGAGTCACCCCACCCGTCGACGGCCATGTCAGCCGTGATGTCCTTGAGGAGTCCGGCTTTGGCATATTCGACCAGCGTGCCGCCGCCCCAACTCTGGAAGAGGTCAGGGGGATCACCGGCCTGCATGACGGTCGGCAGCTTGGACTTGAAGGCTTCGTTCTCCAGAATGGTGATCTCGATGACCACATTCGGATTCGCGGCCATGTAGTCATCGGCCATCTTCTGGAAAGCTTCCTGGTGCGGGCCTGGCTCGGAGGTGATGTGCCACCAGCTAACAACGACCGGCTCGGCTTCTTCCTCCGGCTCTGCGGCTGCCGCTTCCTCCGCGGCGGCCAACTGTTCTTCAAGCGCGGCGATCTGCGCTTCCAGGTCCGAGGTATCGGCATCTGCCTGAGCAGCTTCCAACTGGGCCTGGAGTTCGGCGACCTGGGCTGCCAGGGCTGCCGTCTGATCCTCAGCAGGAGCGCCGCCGCCGCAGGCAGTCAGCAGCAGGCCGACAACTATGAGCATACTCACAACGAAAAGTGTTTGCTTCCGCATTTTTTCTTCTCCGTTGACTAATTTTATTGATTCGAATACTATCGTAAGGATGTAAAACGGCCCGTATGGGCCGGGCGCAGGACATCTTCTGATTCACGCCATAGAATTGAGAATGATGTCCTGCGCTTATTCGTTTTGAGAACGCTTCAAATACCCCTCCTTCTCCCGGTAATGTTACCGGTAACGTTACCGAAACCGCCCAAAAACTTGAAAGCTGCGAAAACAGCGTCTCGTATGTGAAGTTACGAGATCGAGCCGCAAGTCCCCCTGATGATAAGGTTGGTCTCGATCTTATAGATGCATTCTATTAACGGTTTGCCGTCGATTAGGTCGAAAAGCATTTTGGTGCCGATGTACCCCATCCTGTCCATGAACTGATCGACGGTGGTCAGGTCACAGTAAGCGGCTTCGGCGATATTGTCGAAACCGACCAGTGATAATTCCTCCGGCACCCGGATGCCAAGTGCGTCACACACGTCGATCACGCCGAAGGCCGTTTCATCGTTCGCGGCGAAGATCGCCGTCGGGCGGGGATCGAGAGAAAACAGTTGGCGGGCAGCAGGCACCCCGCTTTCCCGCGTGAAATCCCCGTCGACCACCAGGGATGGGTCGAGCGGGATACCGGCCTTTTCGAGCGCCGATTCGTATCCCTGCTGCCGCCTGATGGCGCTTTGCAGGTCAGCCCGGCCACGGATGAAGCCGATTCGCCGGTGGCCCAGATCGATCAGGTGCCGGGTGGCGGCAACAGCACCCTTGAAGTTGGTCGAGATGACCGCCGGGGCTTCTGGATGGTGAATGTGGGGGTCGATGGCAACCACCGGCCCGACTGAAGAAAAACTGCCGATGGACGGCGTAACGGTGATCACCCCGTCGGTCAATCCGTTATTAAGGAGCGACACGTACTGCTGTTCGCGGGCGGCGGATATATCGTCGAGGATGTTGCCGTTGGTATAAATCAACAGGTCGTAATTATGCTCGACGATTGCCTGGTTGACACCCTTCATCACCTTGTTTGCAAACGGGTCGGACACATCGGGCACGATCAGGCCGACTACGTTGGTCGAACGGCTTCGCATTCCCTTGGCCGCCAGACTTGAGGAATACCCCAGTTCGTCGATGATATCACGCACATGCTGGAAAGTTGTCTCGGAGACGTCGTCCTTGTTGTTCAAGACACGGGAAACAGTCGATACCGATACACCGGCGGCCTTTGCAACGTCGATAATAGTGACTGCGCGCTTGGTGGTGGATGCCATTTTCACCCGTTCCGAAAATGTTACCGGCAACGTTACCGGCCATTAACCATAATTACACAATTTTTTTGGGTTGTCAAGACATTTTTTCGAAAAACTTCGAAGTTCAAAGAATTTGATTCTTGACACCAAACCGTTACTGTGCGATACTGTTTTTGTAGAAAACCGGTTACGCAACCGGTTTCACGAACATTTGTAGGCCCTGCTCCGCTGATCGTATCCTGTAAAAACGTGAGTTTGTATTATGAGACGCGCCACCATACGGGAAGTTGCCGAACGCGCAGGAGTGTCGAAAGCCACCGTATCTCATGTGATCAACGAGACACGTTTTGTAGAAGAACATACACGGCAGCAGGTGCTGCAAGCAATCCAGGAACTGGACTATCGGCCAAGCCGGTTGGCCCGAAGTCTATCGACCAGACAGACTTATACGGTCGGACTGTTGATATCGGATGTCGGCAATCCCTTTTACCACGAGGTCATCCTGGCCGTAGAGAACGTGGCGCTTGCCCATGACTACAGCGTGTTCCTTTTCAATACAAACTTCAATTCTGAACGCAGCATGAAATACATCCACTCGATGCTCGACAGGCACGTCGATGGCGTGATATTTATGACAAACAGGTTGGAAGTCGAGCTGGTCGCCGAGTTAGCCCAGCACCAGGTCCCGGCAGTGACGCTCGACCTGGAGGAAGTCCAGATGCCCGGCGTTTGGAACATCAGGCTGGAATTCGAAGTGGGGATACGCGAAGCGGCCAATCACCTGATTCAGTTAGGGCACCGGCGGTTTGCCCATATCACCGGCCCGCTGGACCTGTGGACTTCCGGCATTCGCCGCGATGCCTTCCTGGGCGCTCTTGAACAACAGGGGATTGACCCGTCTGAAGTGACTATCATCGAGGGCAATTTCCAAATAGATGGGGGGCGGCAGGCGCTCCAGAAACTCCTGGAGATGCCGGACCGGCCAACGGCTGTCTTTGCAGCAAACGATCTCACCGCGCTTGGCGTTCTCTGGGAGGCCAGGAAATACGGCTTGCGGGTGCCTGGGGATTTATCGGTAGTTGGCCTGGACGACATCGCACTCGCCGAGCAGATCACGCCGCCGCTGACGACTGTGGCCCTGCCTTGCTACGATATCGGCAGCCTGGCAATGCAGATGCTGCTCGAACTCATTGGCCCCGGCGAGGAGCCGGAGTTCCAAAGCCGCGATCTTCAGCGGCTTACAACCAGCCTGGTCGTTCGCGAGTCGACCGCCGAGGCCCCGTCAAATCTGGCAAAACGATACACGAATATCAACTGACAGCCGGAGAGGTACGGCAGCAGACCAGGGGAAAAACCAGGTGAGAACATACCACCCGTTTCACTCGTTCACTTATTCGCTGCAAGCAGCGGGGAATGTGCCCAAAAGAGATTCAAGATACTTTACTCTCGCCTATACAAGGAGGTCCTATAGTGGTTGAAGATTATGCTAACCCCTACGCGCTTCAAATGGTCAATGTCGACAAGTATTTTGGCGCGGTGTGCGCCCTCAAGAACATCAATTTTGAAGTTGGCTCCAACGAGATTATCGGGTTGATTGGAGACAACGGCGCGGGCAAATCGACCATCGTAAAAATTCTCACCGGTGTGTTTCCGCCGACAGGTGGGGAACTTTACATCGCCGGGCGAAAAGTGAATTTCAACAGATATAACGTTCAGAAGGCCCACTCATACGGGATTGAAACCGTCTATCAGGATAAGTCGCTGGGCGAAAAACAGGTCCTGTGGCGGAACTTTTTCATTGGCCGAGAGATCACGGGGCCATTCGGCTTCATCAATGTCAAGAAAGAAAAAGAGATTGCCAGCGAGATCATGGTCAATACGATTGGGTTCCGCGGCAAAGGAATCACGGTCGACTCGAAGGTCAGCAAGCTTTCCGGCGGTGAGCGCCAGGGAGTAGCTATTGGCAGGGCGATGCACTTCAAAGCCGAACTCATCCTTCTGGACGAGCCAACGGTAGCCCTTTCCCTGAAGGAAGTGCGCAAGGTCCTCGACTTCGTCCACAGGATCAAGGAGGGGGGCAAGGCTTGTATCTATATTTCCCACGATATTCAAGATGTCTACGAGATATCCGACCGCTTCGTCATCATCGACCGGGGGGAGATCGTTGCCAGCATCTTGAAGGAAGATATCACCCGGAAAGACCTGGACAATTTCTTACTTGAGTACGCTCACGGCATGAAAGACAGGATTGAGGAATAAACATGAAACAACAAAAATCTGTACTTGCAATCCTGGGGAGAATCGAAGGTCTCCCGGTGCTGGGGGTGTTGGTGATTATGTTTGTGGCGTTCATATTTACGGCGCCAACTGTCTTTACAAGACCCCTGATCTATATGTCCTTCATGCAAACCGTCCCCCCGGTGCTTGTCCTTGGCCTGGGGCTGACCCTCGTGATTACTGCGGGAGAGATCGATCTGAGCTTCCCTGCAATCGTAGCGCTTTCTGGGTTTGTCTTTGCCTATATCTTTAAAAACGTTGACGCGGCATGGGCTCCATGGGCTGGCTTTGGCCTGGCGCTGGTTGCTGGCGCTCTGGTTGGGTATCTCAACGGCCTGCTCATTGCCAGGGTTGGCGTACCTTCGATCATGGCGACGTTGGCCTCCCAATTCTTCTGGTACGGGATCACGATCCTGCTGGCGGGCGGGCTGCAATTGAATCTCAGGGAGGTTGAAGACACCGTTGTCCATACTGTTTTCACCGGCAGGATATTTGGGGTTGTCCCGGCCCAGGCGATCTGGGGATTAGCGCTGACCGTTTTCCTCTGGTTCGTCCTGAACCGGCACAAGTTCGGCGAAGCCCTCATGTTCATTGGCGATAACCCGAATGTGGCCCAAGTCATGGGGATCAATGTGGAGGCGACCAGGATCAAACTCTTTACTGTAATGGGTGCGATAGCGGCTTTCGCCGGGCTGCTGCTGACCATCGAAATCAACGTTTTCTTTCCAACGCAAGGCCAGGGTTTCCTGCTGCCGGTGATGGCTGCCGTTTTTATCGGCGGGACTCTGATCTCCGGCGGCCTGGGCAGCGTCGTTGGCACGCTCTGGGGGGCATATATTATCGGCTCGCTCCAGGCCGGGGTGGTTGCCACCGGGGTGACCAGCTACTGGGTTCAGTCGGTAATGGGATTCATCATGGCGGCAGCGGTGGCTCTCAACGTCGTAATTGGCGAGGGAAACCTGAGTGGGTTGTCTGAAATTCTCGGTCGCTGGACCCGTTCTTCTCAAATTGCTGCCCAAGAAAGGGCCTCGGATATGAATGATACGGCGCTGGAGTAATCGCGCATTGTATACACATCAGGTGATTTAGCCAGAAAGGAGCAACTTTATTGCGGATTGACGATACCGTATTGACCTGTATTCAAGAAGGTAACTTTTCAGGTTAACTAAAAGAAGGAGAAGGAACATGAAGCGCGTTTTTACCATACTGGCTATTGTATTGATGGTTACCGCTGTGCTGACCGCCTGCGGCCCAACAGTCGATGACACGGCAATGGCCGACCTGCAATCGCAGCTCGAAGACGCCCAGGCCGCACTCGAAGAAGCCCAGGCAGCCGGCGACAATACCGCCGACGTCGATGCGCTGCAGGCCGAACTGGATGCAGCCCAGGCTGCACTCGAAGATGCCCAGGCAGCCGCCGCAGAAGCAGCAGCAGCCGCAGAAGCAGAAGCAGCCGTAGAACCCGCCGCCGAGGGTGAGCAGCTCGTTGTCTACATGCAGATGGGTGGACAGCAGGGCGACCCCTCGACACTGGCGCGCACGAATGGCGCGAAGGCCGCAGCAGAAGCGCTCGGCATCAAGCTGATCGAGCAGTACTCCGGCTGGGACTCCCAGTTGATGATCGATCAGTTCAAAGAGGCCATCGCCGCCGAACCGGATGGCATCGTCATCATGGGGCATCCGGGCGAAGATGCGATGGAGCCGCTCGTCGAGCAGGCCCGTGACCTGGGAATCATCGTCACGAGCGGCAACAACCCGCTTCCCAACATCGAGGCCAAGTACCAGACCACCGGGTTTGGATACGCCGGTGCCAATCTCTACACCGGCGGCTATCTGACCGGCACGGCGATGATCGCGGCAGGGCTGGAAGCAGGCGACGAAGCGCTTGTCTATGACATCTGGCACCAGGAAGGCAGAAGCCAGAGTCCGCAGGGCATCAAGGACGCACTCGAAGATGCGGGCCTGACTGTGGAAGTGCTTGACGTGACGGACGATGTAGACAAGGACGCATCGCTGGCAATCCCGATCCTGACCGCCTACATCGAGAGCCATCCCAACCTGAAAGCCATCGGCACCCAGCACGGCAACATCACCGCCGTCCTGCCAAAGGTGCTCGAAGCAGCGGGCAAGGAGCCTGGGGATATCATCGTCGGCGGCATCGACCTTTCACCGGCAACGATTGATGGCATCAAGTCAGGCTATGTCAGCGCCAGCTTCGACCAGGTGCTGTACCTGCAGGGCTTCTTCCCGGTCCAGCAAATCTGGCTGACCAAGAACTACATGATCCCCGGTCTGCATATCGATACCGGTGTTGGCACGGTTACCCCGGACAACATCGCCGACATCGAGCCTCTGATCGAGGAAGGAATCCGGTAATCTGGTAATCCAGATTCACGGAAACGCGCCCTCGCCCCCCCAGGCGGGGGCGTTTTTTATCCGGGATTCCTCGGCCTGGATATGGTCGGGCTACGTCCCGGCGTCCCGGATCAGGTCCAACCTGGGAAAACGAACCCCACCGCCGGAGCGATGGGGTTCGTCGTTCACCACATTGGCTCGATTTTCTATGGCCGCCGGTGCTCAAGGAGCCACTCGTAGAAGGCGGGGTCGGAGTAGGTATCGGTCCACACGTCGTGGTCGTGATCTTCCAGAATGGTGAACTCGACATTACCGCCCACCGCCCTCAACATATCGACCGGAACCTGCGCCATCGACAGGGGGACAATGGTGTCGTCGGCCCCGTGGATCGCCCATACCGGCAAATCCTTGATGCAGTCCATCGGCGACGGGTGGTACAGGTAGGCGGCCAGCGGCGCGATGGCGGCGAACCGGTCGGGTTGGAGCAGCGCAAAGCGATAGGTCGCCTCACCGCCTATGCTCAGGCCGGTCACGTAGATTCGACTCTCGTCGACGCGGTAGTCGGCCAATGCCTGATCCAGCACCCCGTTCAGATAGTCACCGGGGAACGACGAGTAGAACTCAGAATCGTTCATCAGCGGGGCGACGATGATGAACGGCAGCGGGTTGCCCGCCCGGATCATCATGAAGGGGCTGGCCTTCGCCAGCAGGTACAGGTTGTCTCCCCGGTCGCCAGCGCCGTGCAGGAAGATCATCAGCGGCCAGGTCTGCTCCGGGTTCTCCTCGTATCCTTCCGGCAGATAGACCAGGAAACCCTTCCCGTAGAACTCGGTGAGAACCTCGTCGTGATACTCACCGGTATAAATCCGCAGGTCGGCCAGGTATTGGGGATAGTCTTTATAGACGAAGAAGCTCTGATCCCGGCTGAGTTCGATTGGCCCCCAGGGATCACCGTATTCCGATTCCTTCCGCCAGCCTCGAAGCTGCCCGCTGGCCGGATCGATGGCAAAGGTGAAGATGTAATGGTCGTCGTCTCCCCAGTATTCCCACTCGATTGAAGGCGCGTCGCCGGGAACTACCCGGAAGTGAACCTCCTGCACCCAGTACGGATACTGGAGATTGGTACCCGCCCACAGGACGGCGTTGCCTTCCTGCTCATCGATCTCCTGGACGACCAGCACAAACTTCCAGTCCTTTTTGACCGGCGGGCCGTAGCCATAGCCTTCCCAGCGCCCCAGAAAAGCGGCCAGGTCGGGAGAGATATCCGCCGGGGGCGTCGACACCGGGATATTACCAAAGATCAGGTGCTCGTTGTCGTCGCGGTTGACCGGACTGTGCACCGCGTCGAAACCGTCGATTACGAGGTCTTCCATCGACGTCTCTTCGAGGACCAGGGCCAGGGCCGGCGTCGGCGTGATTGTCGGCGTGGGCGCAGTCGTTGGCTCGGTCGTTGGGGTGAGTATCGGCGGCGGCGATGTCGGTTCGACTCCCGGCACTGCCCCGCACCCTGAGACGGCAAAGACCACTGCTAACAGCCCTGCCACTGCAAATATCGCTCTATTTGATTTTGTATTCATTGTCCTCTACACCACCATGACTATGGCCGAATCATCCCGATTCGGCGCAGCGAATACCGCCGCGATCTCCCCGCCCATCAGGGAAGAAGAAGTAGCGGGTGGTCGTCCTGACGTAGCCGGTCGAATCGTGCCAGCTTCCTCCGCGCAGCACGCAGTTGTCGCCCTCTGCCGGGCCGGTCGGATTGCTCGCCGGGGAGATCGTATAATAGCCCGGATCGTACCAGTCGGCGACCCATTCCCACACATTTCCGGCCATGTCGAGCGCACCATACGGGCCTGCCCCATCCGGGTAGCTGCCGACCGGCGCGGTGAACTCGTACCCGTCGTCGACGCTGTTCAGCGCCCCATCCACGTTCAGGCTGTGATCGGCGAAATTCAGCAGGTTACCGGCCACCGGATCATTGCCCCAGGGATAGATACGCCCGTCGGTGCCGCGCGCCGCCTTTTCCCATTCTGCCTCGGTGAGCATCCGCCTCCCGGCCCATTCGCAGTAGGCGGCGGCGTCGAACCAGCTCACCTGTGCCGCCGGGTGATCGTCCAGCCCGGCGATGTCACTGCCAGGCCCGCGCGGGTGCAGCCAGTTGGCTCCTTCGGGCTGCTTCCAACTCATCGACGGCGGATCGTAGATATGCCCCCACCCCGACTCCTCGGCGTCGGTCACGTAGCCGGTTTCTTCGATGAAAATCCTGAACATCGTATTGGTCACTTCGGTCTGATCGACCCAGTAGCCATCCAGGTAGACCGTGTGCTGCGGCATCTCGTCCCGGTAGCCCTGCGGATCGTCGCCCGGCGATCCCATCAGGAACTCGCCTGCCGGGACGTAAATCTGCACCATGCCATCTTTGGGCGAGATGCGGGTCGGCCCCGGTTCGGCGGCAGGGAGCGGCGTCGGCGAGTCCGGTGCAGCCGTCGGAACAGGAGTATTGGTCGGAGCAGCCGGTGGCGGAACCTCTGTAAACTCCGGCTGCGGCGCTTCGACAGTCGGGCCAGGCGTCGACGCATGACACCCGGTCACGGCGATCAGCAAAACCGGCAGCAAACCAATCACGATTGTCCACCGGTTGATTTCGTGCATTCTCCTTTTTACCTCATGCCCGGCATCAGCATCACTCATAAATCATCCTTTCGTTGATAGTTCCTCGTTTCGATCAGTGCGGAAAGTCAGTGGACGCACCGGAAGCCGAGGCCGCTGTCCCGGTTGCCCGGCGTGAACCTGAGGCGGGCGGCGGTGCGGGCGAAGCGGGGAACCCGGCTCCAGGAGCCGCCGCGAATCACGATGAAGTCCCCGGCAGGCGGCCCGGTCGGGTTGTCGGCGGGTGAGATGGCGTAATAGTCCTCAACGTACCAATCGCCGACAAATTCCCAGACGTTGCCCGCCATATCGAGCACGCCGTAGGGACTCGCCCCATCCGGGTAGCTGCCCACCGGCGCGGTGAAACGATACCCATCGTCGATTGTGTCGTCGGCCCATGACGTATCCAGGTTCAGGTCGGCGAAGTTCAGCAGGTTTCCGGCCAGCGCCAGATCGCCCCAGGGATAGCGGCGACCATCGGTGCCCCGCGCCGCTTTTTCCCATTCCGCCTCGGTGGGCAGGCGTCCTCCCGACCATTCGCAGTAGGCAGCGGCATCGTTCCAACTGACCTGCACCACCGGGTGATCGTCCATCCCGTCGATATCGCTGGCCGGTCCCTGAGGGTGACGCCAGTCAGCCCCATTGATCGATTCCCAATCGCTCGAAAACGGGTTGAATACATAGCCGCTGCCTGCTTTTTCGGCGTCGGTTCGATAGCCGCTGGCGGTGACGAATTTCGCAAACATGGCGTTGGTCACTTCGGTCTGGTCGATCCAGCAGGCGTCGAGCGTGACCGCGTGCTGCGGCTGCTCGTCGTCGAACCACTCGCGCTGGCAGTAGTCGCACTCGCTCATGACTTCGTCAATGTCGGCGCTCGTCGATCCCATCAGGAACTCGCCCGCCGGGATGTATACCTGGGTCATACCGTCGATGGGGGAGATTCGTACAGCGCCCGGCTCCGGGGAAGCCGTCGGGGAAAGGGTGCCGCCGCAGGCCGTGAGGGTAAAACTCAGCAGCAGGATCGTCGACAGGTAAACGCCGGAGAGTGGGCAAACGGGCATCGTGTGCTCCAACAGCGAAGAGGTTTCGGGTCGAGCAGCGTGTAAAGCCAGACAGGTTTATCGGGTAAGCAGGGGCGAGAGAAGTGAATGGCAAACCTCAAAATCCCTAACCACCACCCCAGGTAGTGGGCCGCCGCAAGCGGCGGGCGCTTCTCCGGGATTTTGTCCCTTCGGGAACCGGTTTGCCTGGACACTCCATCAAAGCTCCGCCCTGCGGAGCCTTCGGCTCCGTGCCACTGCCTGGAAATGGAGTGAAGTCAGGCAGGTTGGTGAAGGTATTGCTCAACCATCCGGCGCGTATGATACCCACAAACCGCCGGAGACTCAAAATGCCGGTGGATGGGGCTGTTTTACATTCGCCGTCCGCACAACAGGTAGGGTTATATCCCTGGTACCAATCAACTCACCCTCCACCCGATAGTACCTCCATAGATGTTGCTCTGCTCTCTTGTGGCCTCATTGTCAGCAAGTAATGGGTGCATGAACAACCTGACAGACCCGGGGCTAAAGCCGCCGGGCTAAGGCTCACTAAAAACCAACATTCTATGACAACTTGTTCATGCACCCGCAAGTAATGTATAGATGGCTTCTTCCCTGATCTTATTCACTGACGTTACGCAGGCGAGAGAATTCTACGCACAAAAACGACCGTGCTGGCACAAAGAATCAGGCACAACTGCGTAACATCAGTTATTCACACCTTCCAAGAACATCCCGAATCGCCCCAATTACCAGATCAGGGTCTTGAAGCTGCGGATAATGCCCGGTATCCTCGGCCATCATGGAACTATCATCACTCAGCAGCAGCAGTTCTTCCTGTAGTTCCATCCACAAATCTTGCAGCGCCTGCCCATTTTCCACGTTTGAGGTTTTCGCCGATACGAGCACAACCAGGGGGAAGTCACCGAGGTATTCATACCGGCCTGCCTGTGCCAGCGTCTCAGGGCTTTCGACCTTTTCATCGAACCACGCCATACTCGATTCAGGCAGAAACGCCTGCACCGGGTCGTAGATTTCGGGCGGCAGGTCATAGATATTACCCTTATAGCGGCCCGGACTTCCCAGATGGGACATGAACAGGATCAACGGCCTGATCTTCTTGTCCGGGATTTCCATCACAAGGCCAAGCTCCTCGAATCGTGTAAGCATCTCAGGATGGCTTGACTCAACCAGTACCATGCCGCATACATCGTCGGGATTTTGCCCCGCAAATATTCTTATATAAGCGCCGCCAAAAGCATGACCTACCAGTATATAAGGGCCTTCCTCACCGGCGGCATCCAGGACGGCTTTAAGTTCAGCGGCAATTGTTTCTCCGTCTCTTGGCCGTGGGCCGGGTTCGCTCCACATGATCCCGGCCCTGTCATAGCTGCATGCGCGGGTTGATTTCCCAATTTCCTCCTGAACAGGCCCCCAGCTTAACGATCCATACTGATCAAGATCGGATTCAAAAACGACTGTTGGCGTTCCGTCTCCCACACAATATAAATGAATGTCATGATCGTCAATGGTTACCATTTTCCCCGGTGCCGGATACTGGGTGTGATATTTATTCCTCGTTATCGATTCGCGGATCAATCCAAAAACAACCAGCCCCACCAGGAGAATGAAAACTCCTAACAGGATTTTTCCAATCCAGTTCAAGATTTTTCGAAAGCGTTTCTTTTCTGTCATTGAGTTGCGTCCTCGTTGAAATTTCAGCAATCAAGTATCTATCCGTAAATTGTTATGGATAAATACTGTCAAAGCCTATCTGCTAATGAGTAGAGCGATTTTTCAGATAGGCTCTGAATTCAACAAGGACATTCAACAGCTCCCGCCGAACCTTCCGCCCGACGGGTTCCCGGAGGTCGGCGAATCAAAAACCCCGCCGACTATGCGATGGGGTTTTGTTAGTAGCGGGGGGAGGACTCGAACCTCCGACCTCCGGGTTATGAGCCCGACGAGCTGCCTCTGCTCTACCCCGCAATGGATTTCAGAGTATATCGGGCGCGGTATCCCTTGTCAAATAATTTAACATTCTGATCTGGCCCGCCTACTGCGGCATCATATCCATATGGGGCCGCGCCAGCAGACTCACCCCGATATGCAGATGCCCCAGCGTCAGCACGTCGCCATCGGTCAGGGGCAGCGCCCGGCTGGGTCCGAGCAGCACCCCGTTGAGATACGTCCCGTTGGTGCTGGACAGATCGAAGATATAGAGGCGCTTCCAGGTAGGCCGGAAACAGAGATGGCGTCGGCTGACCCCCAGGTAGTAGCCGTTCCACTTCTTCAGGTCGATGTCGACCGCCGGGGTTTCCGGGGTGCGGAGTCCCATCACCACGTCCCCACGAATCTCCAGCGGGAACAGCGGCAGTTCTGAAAGGTGCGGGCTGAGAACGATGCGCCAGTACAGCCCCTCCGGGCTGTTCAGGCTGACACGCGGCACCACCCAAAAATCGGACTGGTCGGGCAGCCTGCCCAGTGAAACAGCCGTGGCCGCGCAAAGGTGGAGATCAGGCGTTGTATCGAGGTGTTCGGTGGTTCTCATTATCATTTGAACGGCCCTCCGTGATCCGGGTTTACAGATACAATCAGTTCTAATATATTCAATCTTAAACCGTTCAACCCGACCGGACATCAGGCTAAGGGTCGAATTCTCACCGCCGGGTGGGTGATCTGGATATCAGCCTGGTGGCCGATAACAGGAAAAAGAAACGAGGGCGGCTCCGCGCCGACCCTCGACCTTCTGAAATCTACCACTAAAATAAATAGCAACGATACCTACGAAACCAACCCCTGTTTGTTCTTGTCTACCAGGCTGACGGTGATGTGCAGTTGGCCGATTGTTAGCACGTCACCGTTACCGAGGCCATGTGCCTGGCTGCCTCCGAGCGGCAGACCGTTGACATAGGTGCCGTTGGTGCTGCCCAGATCGAAGACATACAGCTTGTGAGCCGTCGGTCGCAAACAGAGATGCTTCCGGCTGACGCCAAGCCGGTACCCATCCCAGGCCTGCAGGTCGATATCGACATCGGGTGAGGTGGGTGTCTTGATTCCTAAAATCGAGTCGCCCCGGATTTCAAGGGGAAGTGCAACAGCATTGTGCAGGTGGGGGTATAGAACAACTCGCCAGTTGATCCCCTCGCAAAAGGATTCCATCTTGTTCGGAACGACCTGAAACTGCTGCACGCTGTGCCGGTACCCCCCCAGGCTGACCATTGCCAGGAAGTCGTCAATATCGATCCCAAGTTCTAATTGTCCGGTTGGTTTCATACCATGTAGAGTAACATCTTCTTTGTACATAATAATCAACTCTCGCTATAATTCCATTCCTATGTTCTGTTAATTCAAACTTAACTATAACTCTAAACAAACATTGGAACATCAGGCGCGGGAGCTAACTTAATCCGGGCCGGGTGGCCGATATCAATATCGGCCATCTGGGGGAGACGGGAATCACCCAGGTGGCCGATAGATACAAAAAGGCGGGCGTGGACAACCCTGCACCCGCGCCCGCTTCACTGCGGCGTATAGAAATACTGTCGATGGTTATTATGCTGGACAGCGCGCCGGGATCAAACCGGTTTCATACCCGAATCGCTGCATGTTGATCGACAACGCACCCACCCGATGCCGGGATCAATAGGTGGGCGTCATGTCGGGCAGGGTCATCACATCGGTGCCATGAGTATTGATCCAGTGGGTATGCACCCATCCCTCGGTGCCCGACGCCGTCCTGATCTTGACCCACACGCCCCAGGTATCGCGCCCCAGCAGCGTGACATAGTGACCCGCATATATGACCGTAATCGGCGGGTAGGCTATATCGGGGCCGGTGCGGACATTCAGCGCGTAGGCCGTCACCGTTGCCGTCGGGACATAGGCTTCCGTCGCCGGGAGACTTTCGACCGGGGCCGCCGCCAGGTCGTTGATCGACGACAGCGGTGAGAGCCAGCCGGAATGTACCCAGCCGATCACGCCCGAATTGGTGCGGATTTTCACCCAGATGCCGTTCGTATCGCGTTCAAGCATCTGCACGAAATTCAACTGGGTGACCGTGCCGACTATCGGGTAAGTCGAACTGGGGCCGGAGCGGATATTGAGCGTATAGGCCAGCACAATCGCCGAGGCTTCATAATCGGCCATCTGCGGCAGCGAACTGATCGTCACCGTCGAGCGGATATATTTCGAATTGAGCCATCCCTCGGTGACATTGTCGAACAACCGGACGTACACCCACAGGCTGGCGCTGTCGCGCCCCAGCAGGTAGACGTAATCACCGTAATGCACCGTCGCCACCACCGGGTAGGCCGGGCCTGCCCCGGAGCGGACGTTCAGCGCGTCGGTCTGGACGAGGCCGGTCGGTATATCCTGGGCCGACACCATGATCGGCGCAAACAAGGCAATGATCGTTACGATAACAACTACCAGACTGATCCGAGCACCCAGGCTCGTTTTGAGTGAGCGATTCACGACTGCCCCCCATCATACTCTAAGAATAATTAAAGTTGGTTTCCGCTACCATTATACAGGATTTTGCCTTTTGCAAGAAATCGACACGCCATACCGATAAAGCCTCCCCAGGGAAGAGGAAGCGCTTCTGACCAAAGAGGCCATAGTGTCGTTCTCCATGTTATTTCAACAGGTCTCTTGGCAACCCGGCGCACGTGTTGGATCATTTCGCCTGGTGTGAAGAAACGGGATGCCTCCCATATCGGCCCCCCCGCCCGACGATACTGCCGTCCCAGGAGGCTCTGGCGGTTCAGAATGCCTAATATCAATCCCTGCTCCGCGACTCGCAGCGCCTCCGCCAGCGCCAACTGCGGTTCCGACACAAATTCCAGGGCTGTAATCAGGGTCACCAGATCGAAGGTGTTATCGGCGAAAGGCAGCGTCAGCGCATCACCGAGTACGTATGGCATACCATTCAGGTGTATCGCTTCGGACAGCATGGGAAAAGAAAGGTCCAGGCCGGAAACCTGCAACGCTTCTCTCTTAAACCAGCGTGTAAAGTGACCGCTGCCGCAGCCCACTTCAAGCAGCGTAGAAGCCGTTGGGAACCTGGTCATCAACCATGCCAGCAGTTCCTTTTCCAACTGGTCGGACCGGCGGCCAATAGTTTGATACCAGGCTTCATAATTAGAAGCAAGAGCAGGATCGTCAAAGGGATTCATGTCAGTCCGTTTCTACTGATGAGCCAGCCACCAGACAGCATAAGTCAATGGGAAAATCTTGACAAGCCACCGAAGCGGACTACCGACTTCGCACCACACGGAAAGGCCGCAGGGCAGCCGCCGCGCCGACGGCGGTTTCCCGTCGATCCCCCTGCCCAGGTGGATGTTTTGACACAGTCAAAACTCCTATTAATCAGCCTTTGGCTGATTATCCGTGGTACAATCCCCTCGATAGCCAAAAGGAGCCACAATGAAACTGGCCGTCAACTATTCACGCAAAGCCGCCGATCTTCTCCGCCGGGGTGAGATCACTATCGACCTGTTCAAATGCCCGGCCTGGCCCGATCTCGTCGACGAGATCAGCGCCGAGTTCCCTGCCTACGTTCACTTCCCGCTGAAAGTCGGCCTGGGCATTGACGATGCCCTCGACACCGAAACGAAGCGTCCCGCCGACTGGCTGAAGTTCGAAGACCTTCTGAAACGGACAGGTACGCCGCTGGTCAACGCCCACCTATGGGTCGATTCCCGCGACTTCCCCGATATCCCCCCCGATACCACCGACCCGGCCCACGTCGAGATGATCACCGCCAACCTGATCCGCGATGTCGAGGCGATGACGCGGCGCTTCGGCCCGGAGCGGGTGATCGTCGAGAACGTCCCCGACATCTACGAGAGGATGATCCGCCCGGTGATGCTGCCCGGCGTCGTCAATCAGGTGGTCGACGAAACCGGCTGCGGCTTCCTGCTCGACATCGCCCACGCACGTCTCGCCGCCGGGAGCCTGGGCGTCGACGAGCGGGAGTATATCAGCGCCCTGCCCGTCGACCGCCTGCGCGAGCTGCACGTCACCGGGATACGCACCGTCGAAGGGGCCTGGAGCGAGACGCTGCGCGAAGCCGGGTTCGATGCCGACCTGCTCGACGCCCGCGCCGGGCAGACGATGGATCACATGCCGATGACCGCCGACGACATGGCGGTCTTCACCTGGGCGATGGACAATATCCACTCCGGCGCGTGGGCCGCCCCCTGGGTGGCGACCTACGAATACGGCGGGGTCGGCGTGCCCTGGGAGCAGATCGCCGATGCGCACGTCCTCGCCGATCACCTGCCGAGGATGTACGATCTGGTGCATCTCAATGGGAAAGACGCGGCTTGACAGGGGAGTCACCGGGCGACCGCCAGGGTCGCCCCTACGCCCGGCTATTTGATCAAGCCACATTTTCACCCAAAAGCGAGGATCAGGCTGTCATCGCCCCGCCGCCTTATTGAACCGCCGCAGGAACAGCCCCAGCCCATTGATCAAGTAATGCAGCAAAGCCCTACCCCCTGATCGCCCCCACGAACGCCTCCGCCGCCAGCCGCGCCCCTTCGCCGTTCAGGTGAACCCCGTCGAGCGTGACGTGAAGCCCGCGCCGCGCCGACATTTCGTCGATCTGCTCGTCGGTCAGCCGGGTATCGAGCAGGATGCGCAGTCCCTTATTTGGCAGGTAGCCGGAGATCGATTTACCGGCCAGCGCCCGGCGGTAGATTTCCGCGAGATCGACGTAATCGCCATCGGCCCGCGCCTCGACCAGTTCCTTCTCGATGGCGGCAAGATCGGCCAGCTTGCGGCAGTAGCGGTTGTCGAGGTTCTCGCCGATCAGCACCGGCGGCGCGGCGATCAGCCGCGCGGCGCGGTCGCCCAGGAAGTCGAGCACTTCCGTATAGACCGCGCGGAACACCTCCGGCGAGTCGGAACGCGGTATGCCCCGCAGATCGTTCAACAGCGAGTACAGCGGCGAAATCTCGCGCAGCACCTCGTTGACGCCGATCCAGATCACGGCCACGTCCAGCGGTGCGTCGATCTCGATCTTACGGATGCGCCGGTCGAGCGTGATCACCGTATCGCCTGCCCGCCCGTAATTCAGGATCGTGTCGCCGGGCAGCATCGCCCGAACCCTGTCGACGTAATTGACGCCGGGGAGCGCTTCGGTCAGGCTGTCGCCGAAAAATCCGATCTTCATACCGTATGGTTCTCCTGCAAAGCAAAGACGCTACTGATCCTTTTTTCGATCCCGCACGGCGAAGAACACTATCACCGCCATGCCGACAATCCCCACCAGCAGCACCGCGCAGATGATGACCACCGCCAGCACCGTCAATGAAACAGCCATCGCAACCTCCTCCGTATCCGCTTATCCGACCGGCCCCCAGCGTAACACAGGCACCGGGGCGCGTCAACCGGCGGGGATCGCCCGCCGGTCGGCACCGGCTACGGAAAGGTAACACCGGTCAATCAGGACCGGCATGGCGGTTGTAGTTGCATGACGACTGTGCTATTGTAAAATCGGGTTGCTCCGTGAGTGATCGGAAATACATTTACCGAACCAGCGATGGATTGAGAGGAAGCCGCGAAGATGGGCGAACATGGCGAAAATGGCGAAGAACGAGTCTGGCGCATCGTCATCATCGACGACAGCCCCGAAACCTGCGACGTACTGGTACGCCAGATGGTATTGGAAGGATACCAGGCCGACTATTATACCGACCCGCTTGACGGGTTGGAAGCGCTGAAAGCCAATCCCCCCGACTGCGTGCTGCTGGATGTCAACATGCCGAAGATCACCGGGATGGAACTGCTGGAACGGCTGCGGGCCAACCCCGGCACCGAGGAACTGCCGGTGATCATGGTCACCGCTTCCGGCGATGTCAGCGACGTGGTGCAGGGCCTGGACCTGGGGGCCAACGACTATATCACCAAACCGCCCCAGTACGAGGTGCTCTCGGCAAGGGTGCGTACGCAGCTAAAAATGAAAGGGCTGCAAGACCAGCGCCAGCGGGACATCGTCGAGTTGAGCAACCTGAGCAGCCTCAAAGACAAATTCCTCCAGATTGCCGCCCACGACCTGCGCAACCCGCTCAACAATATCGTGCTGGGCATCGACCTTCTGGACCGGTTCTACGGGCAGTCGGGGGCCGAAATCGACAATTTCGACAAGCTGATCACGACGATGCGCGGCGCTTCCGGCGTGATGCGTTCGATTGTCAACGACTTCCTCGACCTCCAGGAAATCCGCACGGGCGAAATCAACATGACCCTCCAGCCGGTGTCGCTCAACGCCCTGGTAGAATCGGTGGTCGACCAGTTCCAGGCATACGCGGACGAGAAAGAGGTCGAGGTGCGGATGATGCTCGATCCGTCGCTGCCGGAGACGAACGGCGACCCCGACCGGCTGGTGCAGGTGATCAGCAACCTGGTGAGCAATGCGATCAAGTTCAGCCCGCGCGGGGCGACGGTCGGCGTGCGCACCCGGGGGCAGGATCGCGAGGTCGTTCTCGAAGTGGTCGATACCGGGCCGGGCATCCCGGACGAGGAACTCCCGCTGTTGTTCCAGGAGTTTTCACGCCTGTCGGTCAAACCGACCGGCGGCGAGAAAAGCTCCGGCGTCGGGCTGTGGATCGCCCGCAAGCTGATCGAGAGGCACAGCGGGCAGATCGGGGTCAAGAGCAAAGTCGGGCATGGGTCGCTGTTCTGGTTCACGCTCCCGCTGTCCAGGTAACCAACCGGAGAAAAAACAAGGCGGTCGCATTCAAAACGCGACCGCCTTTTTGATTTGCTACACTGCTATCGAATACGGTTTATTCGGGCTGCGGCGTGAGCAGGTCTTCCAACCCTTCCAGATCGAGGTCCTCCAACCCTTCCAGGTCTTCGAGTCCTTCCATACCTTCCATCATCGATTCAAAGTCATAGACTTCACAGTTTTCAGGCGGGGTGAAGTCGATAGGCTCGTTGGCGGAGACCAGTTCCATACTGACCTGGAAAACGCCGTCGCCAAAGCCCTCGATGAAGCCCTCGTCGACCATGACGGACTTGAGCATGACGTTGTATTCTTTCGAAATCCACACGTCGATGGTACCATCGCTCAGGCCGCCGGTCGTGACGTGCTCGGCGTGGTAGTGCTCGGCGGGCATCCCGTTGACATCGGCGTTGGCATCGAC
>DAOUES010000347.1:0-20160 GCA_034430335.1 Anaerolineae bacterium
TCGTGCTGGCGGTGTTTGCGGTCATCGCCGGGTATGTGGGCGTTCACGAGAACTTTCCGCTGCTGGGGCGATTGTTCGGCGGCAATCCCTTCCACCGATTTATCGGCGGGACGCTGCTCGAACATCCCGAAACGCTGCCCTTCGATTTCGCCCCGCTGGGCCTGTCGATTCTCATTGCCCTGCTGGGATTGTTCGCCGGGTGGCTGGTTTATATCCGTAAGCCGCTCGAAGCCGGGCAGCCCGACCCGCTGAAACGCGCCCTCGGCCCGATCTATACCCTGTTTGAGAACAAATACTATATCGACGAACTGTACGATCTCGTTTTCGTACGCCCGTCGATCTGGCTGGCGGAGAAGGTCGTCTACCAGTTCATTGACCGTAAGGTCATCGACGGGTTCCTGCATTTTGTCGCCCGTACGGTGGAGTGGTTCGCTTTCCGCCACAAGGATTTCGACACGCAGATCATCAACGAGGGTGCCGACAATCTTGTCGAAGGCTTCGGCGAGATGAGCGAGTCGTTCAAGTACATCCAGTCGGGGCGTGTTCAGCAGTATCTCGCGGTTGCCGTCGCCGGGCTGCTGATGCTCGTCGCCGTGTTCGTCTGGTCGTTGTTTATCAGGTAGCAAAAGCAAAAAGTTATGGCGCTGTTCTCCACCGACAACCTGCTGACACTGGTCACCTTTACCCCGCTGGCGGGCGCGGTGCTGCTGCTGATTCTCCCTAAGAACGAAGTTCTCGCTCGCTGGATCGCGCTGCTGGTCAGCCTGATCCCGCTGGGTTTCTCGATCTGGCTGTGGATTGCCTATCAGCAGAATCCCTGCGTCGACCTGACTGCCGGGGCCTGCTTCGAACAGCAGGCGGCATGGTTCCCGCTGTTGAATGCGAGCTATCACGTCGGCGTCGACGGGATCAGCCTGACGATGGTGCTCCTGACGACTCTCCTGACGCCGCTGGCGATCCTCATCTCGTGGACCATCGAGGAGCGGGTCAACCTGTACATGGCGCTTTTCCTGCTGCTCGAAATGGGGATGCTGGGCGTTTTCGTCTCGCTCGATCTGCTGCTCTTTTTCGTCTTCTGGGAGTTCGGCCTCGTGCCGATGTATTTCCTGATCAACATCTGGGGCAGCGACAATCGACGCTATGCCAGCCGCAAATTCTTCATCTACACAATGGCCGGGTCGCTGGGCCTGTTGTTGAGCATCCAGATCATCGGCCTGACCGTCGGGTCGTTCGACCTGATCACGATCATGGAGAAATGGCCCACCATCGCCGCCGACCTGCCGGTCTTTGCCGGGGTGTCGATGCGGGCGGTCAGGGGCATTGCGTTCTGGGCTTTTGTGCTGGCCTTTGCGATCAAGGTTCCCGTCTGGCCTTTCCATACCTGGCTGCCCGACGCCCACACCGAGGCCCCCACCGCCGGGTCGATGATCCTGGCCGGGGTGCTGCTCAAGCTGGGCGCATACGGCTTTATTCGATTTGTGCTGCCGCTCTTCCCACTCGAAGCGCGGACCTTCTCCCCGGTGCTGGCGATCTTTGCGATGCTGGCGATTGTGTTAGGGGCATTGGCCGCCTTCGGCCAGCGCGATTTCAAGCGGCTGGTCGCCTACAGTTCGGTCAACCATATGGGGTTCGTCGTGCTGGGGATCGCGGCGGCGGCGTTCGTCGGCCCGGCGGGGCGCTACGACCCGGATGGGATCAACCGGCTCAATGCGACCATCGCGCTGAATGGCGCGGTTTTGCAAATGTTCAATCACGGGATCAGCGCGGCGACGATGTTTGCGCTGGTCGGCGTGATCTATGACCGGCTTCACACCCGCGATCTCGACCAGATGGGCGGGTTGTGGGTCGCTGCGCCGATCTACGGCGGGATCATGATCTTCTCGTCGATGGCCTCGCTGGGGCTGCCCGGCCTGAACGGATTCGTCGGCGAGTTCATGGTCGTGCGGGGTGTCTGGCCGGTGACCCCGATTTTCACCCTGATGGTGGCGATCAGCATGCTGGGGCTGTTGTTCACCGGCGCGTATGTCTTGAAAGCGATTACGCAGGTTTTACACGGCCCGCTGAACCAGGAAGCGGTCGATAGAGCGCATGGCAGGCCGGTTGAGATCAACGCCCGCGAGGTGATCGCGCTCGCGCCGCTGCTCGTCCTGATGCTCGTGATCGGCGTGTTCCCGGCCTGGATCGTCGGCGTGATCAACGATACGGTATCGAGTCTGTTGTTTTGAGCAGGGTGTTTGTGTTTTATATGTGACGGAGCACCCACTCCCTCTGACCGACTTACGTCGGCCATCTCCCCCAAGGGGGCGAGTGGGCCGATTGGCTATTTGATCCGAATCTTATCGTTCGGACCGCACCTGCCCCCTTGGGGGAAGTGACCGACCGAAGGGCGGTCGAAGGGGGTTAAGAGTACAAATGGAAACATTAGAGGAACCTACATGCAGTTTCCGTTCTTGACCGTCATTACTTTTGTCCCCATCGCGGCGGCGGTGATCCTGTTCATGATGCAGGACGACAGCCACCTCGATCCGGCCAGCGACGCCGAGCAGATCGCCGCGCTGCGGATGGGCTATCGAACCATTGCGGCGGCGGCGACCTTCGCCAGCCTGCTGCTGGGGCTGTTCGTCTATTTCGGGGTCAATCAGGCGGTTGGGGCAGGGGACGCGGCGCAGTTCTTCTTCGAGGATGGCCGCTGGGCCTGGGTGCCGCAGATCGGGATCGGCTACCACATGGGCGTCGATGGAATCAGCGCCCCGATGATCCTCCTCACCGGGCTGGCCTCGTTTACCGGCGTGCTGATCTCATGGCGCGTCGATGATCGCCCGCGTGAATTCTTCGCCTTTTTCCTGCTGCTCGTCGCGGGGGTCTACGGCGTGTTCGCCGCGCTCGACGTGTTCCTGCTGTTCTTCTTCTACGAGTTGTCGATCTTCCCCATGTACATCCTGATCGCCACCTGGGGATGGAAAGTCACCCGCGAATACGGCGCGATGAAGCTCACGCTGTATATCCTGATCGGCTCGATACTGGCGCTGGTCGGCGTGATCGCCATGTATTTCCTCGCCGTCGATGCCGGGATCGAAAATATGTCCTTCGATCTGGCCGATTTCATCCGGGCGCGTGATGCCGGGGTGTATGATCAGGTGGTGCAGCTTCCGCTTGATCTCGGCTTTGCGACCTTTGCCCGGCTGTGGTTCCCGGTGATCTTCATCGGCTTTGGCGTGCTGGCCGGTATCTTCCCCTTCCACAACTGGAGTCCCGACGGCCACGTCGCCGCCCCGACTGCCGTGTCGATGATCCATGCCGGGGTGCTGATGAAGCTCGGTGCGTACTCTGCCTTAAGAGTCGGGGTGATGCTGCTTCCGGAAGGGGCGCGGGCACACCTGCCCTGGATCGTCCTGCTGGCGCTGGTCAACGTCGTCTACGGCTCGCTGATTGCGATGGTGCAGCGCGACTTCAAGTATGTGATCGGCTTCTCGTCGGTGTCGCACATGGGATTGGTCAGCATGGGCTGGGCGACGATGAACGTCACCGGGATGACCGGCGCGGGGTTGCAGATGTTCAGTCACGGCGTGATGACCGCCCTGTTCTTCGCTACTGTCGGCATGGTCTACGACCGGGCACACACCCGCGACATCCCTTCGCTGGGCGGCTTCTGGCAGAAAATGCCGACCGTCGCGCTGGCGTTCATTGTCGGCGGGCTGGTCAGTATGGGGATGCCGGGGCTGTCGGGCTTTGTCGCCGAGTTCCCGATCTTCGTCGGCCTGTGGCAGGCTTCGCAGACACTCACGCTGGCGAACGGGCAGATCGCCTCTTACTACGCGCTGATCGCGATCCTTGCCGTCGTGGGGATCATCATCACGGCGGCCTATATCCTGCGCGTGGTGCAGCGGGTGTTCTTCGGCGCGTTCGACGAAGCGAAATGGCACGGCGAAATCTCCGATGTTACCGCCCTGGATAAAGTCGCGATGGCGATACTCGCCTTCTGGCTGATACTGGTCGGCGTTTACCCGGCGGTCATGCAGCCGATGGTCACGCACGGCGTCGAGCCGATTGCCCGCCTCCTGGGAGGTGCCTGAGGTGCTGATCGAAAGCGTCCCCCTGATGCAGGCCATCGTCCCGGTTCTCCCGGAAACGGGGCTGCTGCTGCTCTTGATGCTCGTCTTGATGCACGGTGTCTTCTCCCCCCGTGAATCGCGGCGCAGCGTATGCGTGATCACCGGCGTGGGGTTCTTTACGCTGCTGGTCGTTCACCTCTCGGTCGGATTCAGCTTCGTTGGCGATCCCGATTTTTCCGGCAGCGGGCTGGGCGACATCGTCCGGGTGGATGCGTTCGCGGTGATGTTCCGCGCGATGATTTTGCTCGCCGCCGCGCTGACCTGTTTGATGTCGGGCGAGTCGCGGGCGATCAACCGGCGGGTCGAATTCTACGTGGCGCTGATCGTAGCAACGCTGGGCATGTGCCTGATGGTCGCCGCCAACGACCTGATCCTGGTTTACGTTGCCCTGGAGACGGCGTCGGTGAGCCTGTACATCATGGCCGGTTTCCAGCGCGATTCGGAGCGCAGCGCCGAGGCGGGCCTGAAATACTACCTGTTCGGCGCGGTGACCTCGGCGATTCTGCTCTACGGCCTGAGCCTGATCTTCGGCTTTACCGGCGAAACGAATTTCTCCCGGCTGGGTCCTGCGCTTTCGGCGCTGGCCTCCGGCGGTTCCGAAGGGGTGTTTGCCCTGGTCGTTGCGCTGCTCCTGGTGCTGACCGGGCTGGGGTTCAAGGTGGCGGTCGTGCCCTTCCATTTCTGGACACCCGATGTCTACGAAGGCTCCCCGACTCCCGCTGTGGCGTTCATCAGCACGGCCAGTAAAGCGGCCAGCTTTGGCCTGCTGGTTCGATTTTTCAGCATCGTCTGGCCCGCCGAAATGATCCCCTACTGGGCGGGGCTGCTGGCGGCGCTGGCGGGGATCACGATGACGCTGGGCAACATGCTGGCGCTGGTGCAGAAGAATATCAAGCGGATGCTTGGCTACTCGTCGATTGCCCAGGCCGGGTACGCACTGATCGGCGTCGTGGCGCTTTCCGATACCGAACTCGGCGCGGCGTCGGTCGCTTTTTACATGGCGATGTACGTCCTGACCAATCTGGCCGCTTTTGCGGTCGTCTCTGCCGTCGAGTGGAAGACCGGCTCGGTGGAGATCGCCGGTTATGCCGGGCTGTCACGCCGGTCGTTCCCCCTGGCCGTTGTGATGGCCCTGGCGATGCTCAGTCTGGGAGGGGTTCCACCGGCTGCCGGTTTCTTCGGTAAGTTCTTTCTGTTCTCGGCGGCGGTCGATTCCGGGTACACCTGGCTGGCGATCATCGGCGTGGTGAACGCGATCATCGCCCTGTTCTACTATTTGACGATCATTAAAGTGATGTTTGTCGGCGAAGCAGAGGATGAATCACGGTATACTATCAGGCCAAGACTGGCTGCCGTATTGTGGGTAACGGGCGTCGGCATCCTGCTGATGGGAACGCTCGCCTCGCCCTGGTGGAACTGGGCAGTCGAAGCGTCGCAGCAGTTGACGGTGCTGCTGCCCTGATTGGTATTATGTTGTAGTGAAGCCTGTTGATATGATAGACTCACCTGACTTGAACCATACGACAATCGACGAGCCGCCCAATCGTCCTGCCAATCAATCCCTGAAAGGCTTGACCGTTCTGGGAAGTGGGATCACCGGCCTGGGGTGCATTGTGCCGATCCTGGTGATTGCGGCAATTTTTATTGGCCGCTGGCTCGACGAACAGGCCGGAACATCACCCTGGATCATGCTGGCCCTGGTGCTGGGCAGCGCCGTTCTTGGATTGGTCACAATGGTCGCATCGGCTCTCGCCGCTGCAAAATCGGCCCAGGAACAGTACAATCGCAATAAAGGCTATGGAAACCACTCTCACGATTTTCACGGGAAGGATTGAGTATTGAAGGGCTTACTCCGCTTACTGCTGATCTTGCTGGCAGCGGCAGTCCTGTGCGGGCTGCCGGTCTACCTGCTTCCCCTGCTGGAGGTTCCCGTCGCCTTTCCTCATGTTCAGGTTCCGGCTGAAGCATTGACGGCGCAGCCGTTGTTTACCATCGGGGGACAGTCGTTCTATATAACCAATACGCTGGTCACCACGCTCATCGCCGATGTGGTGCTGTTGATCCTGGCGCTGTTCGCCGGGAGGGCCGCCACCGGTCAGCTCAAGCGCTACGAAGCGAATCCAAAGGCTGTCGACGAGCAAGGCGTCGATTACTTGGTGCCTAAAAAGGGCCTCCACAATATGTTCGAGGCGCTGATCGAATATCTCTACGACCTGATTGAACAGACCATCGGCCACCGGGACAAAAAAACCTTTCACCAGGTCTTTGCCCTGGTAGCGACCATCTTCTTCTTCGTCTTGACCGCCAACTGGCTGCACTTCATCCCCGGCGTCGACGCGGTTGGCGTGGTTCACTGCGCCGACCCGGACAGGGGCGTGAAGGGGTTTGGGGTTGTCCCCATCGGCGAGGGTGTTTACCGCCTGGATATGGCTGATGGTGCAATCCCCCGCACCGGGGAGCTGTCGTCGGTCGCCTGCCCGGTGCAACACGGTGAGGGCGAGAGCGGTGCTGAGGTCGGAACCCTGGACGGCCTGCGCTACATCATTACTCCGTATCTGCGCACGGCGACAACCGATTTGAACCTGACACTGGCGCTCGCATTGGTCGCCGTGTTTGCCGTTCAATTCTTCGGCGTGAAGAGTTCGGGGATGGCCTACTTTACGAAGTTCATCAATCTCCCCGCACTCGAAAGAGGTGCCCTGGGGGTTATCTTCTTCGGGGCGGGCCTCATCGAGATTATCTCGGAAATCGCCAAAGTTATTTCGTTTGCCTTACGTCTCTTTGGTAACCTGCTCTCCGGGACGATCCTTCTGTTCGTAATGGCATTCTTGATCCCGGTCGGTGTTCCGGTTGTAGTTTATCTGCTCGAAGTATTCGTCGGGTTGATCCAGGCGTTCGTTTTCGCCATTCTGACACTGATCTTCATCGGGTCGGCGATGGCGGGTCACGATGCCCATTAGCGAAGCCAATGCTGCGTCTGACTGTGATCGACCTGTTATAGCGAAGAAAACCTTTACGAGGAGGCACGATGAATTTCTCTGTTGAAGCGGCTCGCGCTATCGCTGCCGGGCTGGCAATGGGACTGGGTGCAATAGGTCCCGGTTTGGGTATTGGTATTCTGGGTTTCGGAGCGATGCAGGCGATTGGCCGCAACCCGGAGGCGGCAAACCTTGTGCAAACCAACATGATCCTGGTCATCGCCTTTGCCGAAGCGGTTGCGATCTACGCCCTGGTCGTAGCGCTCGTACTTCTTTTTGTCGGTGTGGCCTGATCGGTACGTACAGGTGTTGGTGAAATGCCGGACATACCGGGTAAAGGAGATGAGCCGTGGGTGATGCACTGGGTGCATTAGGTATTAATGTCGGTCTGCTGGTCAGCCAGGTTGCCAATCTGTTGCTGATGGTGGTGCTGCTGTACGTCATTGCCTATAAGCCGATCCTGTCTATGCTGGAAAAACGGCGTGAGCGCATCGCGGAGGGAATCGAAAAGAGCCGCGAGGCAGAAAATCGTCTCACCGAAGCGGAGCAGGAAAGCCGTAACATACTGGACGAAGCGCGTGCTGGGGCAAAATCTATAACCGATGAGGCGCTCTTGCAGGCCGACCAGCTTCGGGAAAAGGCCAGGCACAGCGCAGAAGCCGATGCCGAACTTGCCCGTAATGAAGCGCAGGAGGCAATCGAGGCGCAGCAGAAGGCTTTCCAGGCGTTGATGCGTGAACAGGTCGTATCGTTGAGCATGGCAGCCGCCAACCATCTGATCGATTCCAGTTTGGATGTGCGAAAACAGAAAGAACTGGTCAAAGAGTTCTTTACGACGATGCCCGATGAGGCGAAGGCCCTGACGGGTTCGCTTGAAGTGGTCACTGCCGTTCATTTGACCGAAAGCGAGCAGAAGAAGTACTGCGCCATGCTAAACAGTGAAACAGTTCGCTTTGTGGTCGAACCTTCCATTCTGGGTGGGGTGATTGTCAGAACCGAATCCGGCGAACAGGTCAATGCCAGTTATGCCAAGCAGTTGTCGCAGTTACGGGCGTCGTTGTCGTAGGGTATGGTTGGTTACCTTTTGTCATCCGATTCCGAATATTTGAATCTCTTTAGGGTACATTCCCCGCCGCTTGCGGCGAAAGGGTTTTACAAAATCCATACCGAAGGGCAAAAGAGCGTAATACACCGCTGCTTGCGGCGGTGATAGCTCTTTTGAGGATTTTGACTTTATTATCCGGCAGCCGGTGATCGTCGGCTGTGTTTACCCGGTCCCCTTGCCACAGGCAAGGGGGTAGTCGTCTCTGTTCAAAGGTTTGTTTATTGTCATCCAGGCGTTTGTCGGATTTGCTTGAGGCGGTGCCCAACCTGATCGCCGCCCCCGCCGGAGACCCGGCTGTCACGGCCCCGGTCGAAGAGGACTCGCGCCGGGTCAAACCGGGCGGGCTGTTCGTTGCCCGAAGGGGACTTTCGACCGACGGGCATGACTATATCCAGGCAGCGGTCGATAATGGTGCGGCGGCGGTCGTCGGAGAGCTTCCGCCCGATCAGGTGGATTCATCCGTTCCCTACGTCCGGGTTCGCGAGGGTGGGGAGGCGCTGGCGCACCTTGCGGCGGCATATTATGGGTTCCCCTCGCGGCGGCTGGTGATGATCGGCGTCACCGGCACCGATGGCAAGACCACTACCTCGAACCTGATCTTCAGCGTGCTGCAAAAGGCCGGTATCCGCGCCGGGATGATCAGCACGATCAAGGCGGTGATCGGCGACGAAGAGATGCCAACCGGCCTGCATGTCACCACCCCACCTGCACCCGAAGTCCAGATGTATCTCGCCCGGATGGTCGAGGCCGGGCTGACCCACTGCGTCTTAGAAGCGACTTCACACGGGTTGGCCCAGCGCCGCGTCTCCGCCTGTGATTTCGATCTGGCGGTCGTCACCAATATTCAGCACGAGCACCTCGATTTTCATGGCACCTGGGAGCACTATCGCGAGTCGAAAGCGATGCTGTTCCGGCATTTGATGGCCGGGGCGCGTAAGGCGGGCGTGGCAAAGACCGCCGTGATCAACCGGGATGACGAACCCAACGCCGATTATCTGCTTTCCATTCCGGCAGATCGTCACCTGACCTATACGCTGTCGCCGGAGCGGGAAGCCGATATCGCCGCGAAGCGGGTCGACTACCGGCCTGCCTCGACCGGTATTGAGATCGCGCTGCCTGCTGGCGGTATGGTGAATATTCAATCGGCGCTGATCGGCGATTTCAATGTCAGCAATATCCTGGCGGCGGTGAGCGCCTGTTATGGCCTTGACATTCCCTCCGATCAAATCAAAGCCGGGATCGAAGCGGTCGACGCCATCCCTGGGCGGATGGAGCGCATTGACGAGGGGCAGGAATTCCTGGCGGTCGTTGATTTCGCCCACACGCCCAACGCGCTGAAGCAGGCGCTCCGCGCGGCTCGGCTGATGATCCCCCCGGCGGGCCGTGTGATCGCGGTCTTCGGCTGCGCCGGTCTGCGTGACCCGGCCAAGCGGGTGATGATGGGCCAGGTCGCCGCTGAACTGGCCGACCTGACCGTGATCACTGCCGAAGACCCGCGCACCGAATCGCTGGACGAGATACTCGCGACGACCGCTGAAGTGATCAAAGAATCGGGGGGAAAAGAAAAAGAAACCTTCTGGCGCATCCCCGACCGGGGCGAGGCGATCTACCGGGCCGTACGGATGGCCGGGCCGGGCGACATTGTGGTCGCCTGTGGAAAAGGGCACGAGCAGTCGATGTGCTTTGGCACCGTCGAATATCCCTGGGACGACCGGCAGGCGATGCGGTCGGCCCTGAGAGGATCGCCGCTGCAAACACTGCCGACTGCATGAACTTTCGTCTGGTATATACTATCGTGGGGGGAAGGGAGCAAACGGTGGTATCGGATAACACACTCTTTGAGGAAGTCGAACAACTGTTGAAGAGAGACTCGCTGCTTTCCGATGGGCGCGTGTCGGTCAACCTGACGACGGAGGGGAAGATCACCACCTGCTGGGCCAGGCGGCCTACTCGAAGGGACCGGCGGCGCTATCGCCGTCTGTTGAACCGGGCCAGGAGAAGGGCTTTGTCGAGAGGCGAATTCGTATAGCGGCTCAGGCGTGGAAACAGGGCAGCATGAACTGAACCCCTGCCTGCGGGGGAACGATCAGCATGAGTGACGATTCACTAATCTGTCAGTATTGTTGAGCAATCCTGGTTATCCACCCACAAAGATAGATATCACGATCACGATGCTGATAATAAACAGCAGGGTAAACGCGATTCCGGCAATGATGGCGCTTTGCTCATGACTTTCGGACGCACTTCTCTGGCTCATAATCGTTACCACTACTTTGTACCAGTATCCATCTACTGCATTATACGATGTTGCCCGCTGATTCGTCTCAAATGCGCAATGGATTAGGATCAACGAACTACCAGTAAGTCACTTTTACATAATAACCCGGTTTTTGATCGGTAGTTCCGTTTCCGTTGTAACAATCACCTTACATTGTCACCGGAAGCAGCAGTGTGTTAACCCCACATAGTGTGGGGTGTTCTCGCCGAAATCCCTTGTCACCGTATGATCGGCATGCTAAAATCGCGCCAGATGAACGATATAGGGATTGTCATCGTCAACTGGAATACCCGTGACTATCTGCGCCGCTGCCTGGAAACTGTCTTCGCCGGCGAAGGCGATTTCGATTACTCGGTCGTCGTCGTCGACAACGGTTCGACCGATGGCAGCGTCGAGATGGTCGCCGGGAAATTCCCCCAGGTGCGTTTGATCGGCGGGCATGGCAACGTTGGCTACCCTGCCGGGAATAACCTGGGCCTGCGGGCGCTGGGGTACGTTGACGAACCGGGCAGTGACACTGCGGCGGCTGGATCGCCGCGCTATGCGCTGCTCCTCAACCCCGATACCGAGCTGCCCCACGATGCCCTGGCCCGGATGCTCGCCTACATGGATGATCACCCGGAGATCGGAGTCGCCGGGCCGAAGCTCGTCATGCCCGACGGCAATCTCGATCTGGCCTGCCGCCGCAGCCTGCCGACCGTCGATGTATCTTTCTGGCGGATGATCGGTTTTTCGAAGCTGTTTCCCAAAAGCCGGGTGTTTGGCCGCTACAACCTGACCTACCTCGACGAAAACGAAACCGCCGAGGTGGGAGCGGTGGTTGGCGCGTTTATGATGCTCCGCCGTGAGGCGATTGACCGCGTCGGCCTGATGGATGAGGCCTTCTTCATGTATGGCGAAGACCTCGACTGGTGCAAGCGGGTCGGCGAGGCAGGCTATAAGATCATCTACTATCCCGGTGTCGAAGTCCTGCACGTCAAGCGGGCCGCCAGCCGCCAGAGCAAACGCGCCCGGTTTGAATTTGTGCGTGCGTTTTTGCTGTTCTATCGAAAACACTACCGGGCGGCGACGGCGCTGCCCGTCCACCTGGCGGTTCTTGTCTCGATTGGCTTGATGGGCGGCCCAAAACTCTGGCCCGAAATATTGACTCCAACCGGTAAAACAGCGTAAGTTCATAGACATCGGCGATAAGCCGTAGTTGGGTTCTAACTGGCACTATGGGACAAAAGCGAGTCCGAACATTATATATACTTTCCAAAGTTGCCCTCGATGCGCTGATGAGCATCGCCGGGTTTGTATTTGCCTACCGGCTGCGGATTGCCATTCCGTTCCCCAACGAACTCGGCGAGCGACCGGGCCTGCTCACCTATTTGCCGATGTTGCTGGTGCAGGTGCTCAGTATCCTGGCGGTGTTCTATTTCTCCCGTTTGTATCACATTGCGCGGGCCGCTTCCCGCGTCGATGAAACCTCCTCGATTTTTGCCGCGGTCAGCATCGGCACCATGTTCACCGTTGCAATCTCGGCGCTGTCCTTCAAGAACACCATCTTCGAGCTTGATTTTCCCAGGGCGATGGTGCTCTATGCGTGGTTGTTCAGCGTCTTGTTGATTGCCCTGGGGCGTGAGATTCATCGCCGTGTATGGCACCGCATGCGCATGCGCGGGATCGGGCGTGACCGGGTGGTGGTGGTCGGTTCCGGCGAGTCGGCGCAGGCGATTGTTCAGAAAATCCAGTGGTCGCCCTACCTGGGATATGAACTGGTCGGCGTTGTCAACGGTACGAATGGCGCGACCGAACTGGCCGGTGCGCCGATCCTCGGCGCAGCGGAAGACCTGCCCGAAATTCTCGAAAACAACGATATTCAAGAAGTGATCATTGCCCCCACCGAAGGAGCCGACCGCCACGAGATCGTCCGGCTGGTCAGCATGTGCCAGCGCGGGAGCGTGGCGATCAAAATCTTCCCCGACGTGTTCGAGTTCATCACTACCGGCGTCACGATTGACGACCTGGGCGGCATTCCCCTGCTGAATGTGCGTGATATTCAACTGCGCGGCTGGAAACTGAGTCTCAAACGTGCGATGGACGTGCTGGGAGCCACGCTCGGCCTGATTGCCATCTCCCCGTTCTTTATGCTGGTTGCGCTGGTTATCAAACTTGAGTCAGAGGGGCCGGTATTCTACTGCCAGAAGCGGATGGGCCTCGATGGACAGCCTTTCCAGATGGTCAAGTTCCGGTCGATGCGCCCGGATGCCGAAAAAGATGGGCCGGGCTGGACGGTCAAAGACGATCCGCGCCGTACCCGCATCGGGATGTTCATTCGCCAGGCCAATATCGATGAGTTCCCGCAGTTGATCAATGTTCTGCTGGGTGAAATGAGCCTGGTCGGGCCTCGACCTGAGCGCCCGGTTTACGTCGAGAAATTCCGGCAGAGCATCCCCCGCTACATGGATCGCCACCGTGAGAAGGCCGGGCTGACCGGCTGGGCGCAGGTAAACGGGCTGCGCGGCAACACGTCTATCGCCGAACGCACCAAGTACGATCTGTGGTATGTCGAGAACTGGTCGCTGTGGCTCGATGTCAAGATCATCGTCCGCACGCTCCTGCAAATGGTTTCCCGGTCATCTCGAGACAAGAACGCTTATTAGCCTGATTGTCGCATGTTCCCGCAGCTACTCCGCTGCGGGGATGAACCCCTCGCGCATGAGCAGTTGAGTCATCGCCTGTGATGTTTTGATTATTTCAGAGGCGAACTTGAATTCCTCTTCATAGGTTGTTTCGAGCTTGGCAATCCCCTGTTCGATAGCCTTCATTGCGACCGCCGCCGCCATCCGGGGGTGGACTTCCGGATCGTCCATTCGTGGGAGAATCTGGTTGGTCGACAGCCCGGATTTTGCGGCGATACCGGCCAGTTCCGTCGCGGCGGCAATCGCCATCTCGTCGGTGATCGTGCTGGCCCGCACGTCAAGCGTCCCCCGGAAGATGCCGGGGAAGCCCAGCGAATTGTTGACCTGGTTGTCGAAATCGCTGCGCCCGGTCGCGACAATCGCTGCCCCGGCTTCCTGCGCTTCCCAGGGCCAGATTTCAGGGATCGGGTTGGCGCAGGCGAAGAGTATCGCATCCTTTGCCATGCTGCGCACCCACTCCGGCTTGATCGTCCCCGGCCCCGGCGCGGAAAGCGCAATGACGACATCCGCGCCGCGCATGGCGTCCGCCGTCCCCCCGACGATCCCCTCCCGATTGGTGACCTCGCACATCCGCCACTGCTGGGCCATTTCGTCCCGGCGCTGGTAGATGTCGTCGCGGTGTTTGCCCAGCGTCCCGTCGATGTCGACCATGATGCAGTTTTCGGGCTTTGCGCCATAGGCAAAGATCAGCCGCGAGCAGGCGATGTTCGCCGCGCCCGCGCCGACGAAGCAGATGCGCACCTCATCGATCTTCTTGCCGACGACTTTCAGCGCATTGATCAGCCCGGCCAGCGTCACGCAGGCGGTGCCCTGCTGGTCGTCATGCCAGACCGGTATCTCGGCCTTTTCCCGCAGCGTGTCGAGAATCTGGAAGCATTTCGGCTGCGAGATATCTTCCAGGTTGATCCCGCCAAACGTGGGTTGCAGCATCAGCACGGTGTCGATGATCTTGACCGGGTCTTTCGTGTCGAGCATCACCGGGAAGGAGTCGACGCCGCCCAGGTATTTGAACAGCAGGCTCTTGCCTTCCATCACCGGCAGCCCGGCTTTCGGGCCGATATCGCCCAGGCCCAGCACCCGCGTGCCGTCGGAGACGACGGCCACCGTGTTCCACTTGCTGGTATGCTGGTAGACCAGCTCCGGGTCTTCGACAATCGCCCGGCACGATGCCGCGACGCCGGGCGTGTACCAGATTGCGAAATCCCTGAAATCGCGAATCTGGCAGCGCAGCGCCGTCTGAATCTTTCCCCGGTAGAACGGGTGCAGGCGCAGCGCGTCCTCAGCCGGTTTTCTGGCTTTTGCCAGCAGTTCTTCAGGTGTTACTTTGGGTGAGTCTTGTGATGTCATTCGTTTCTATCTCGATATATCTTAGCGGTGGCACGGAATAAGGTGAATCCAGGCTGAACTGTAGCGCTCTTTCAGCCGGTTCTTGTGTGACGTATTCACAACATTCAAGAACAGCCGTTGTGATTGTAACATCATTATACACCGCCGGTTGTTGTATGGCGGTTCCAATCGGCGGTGACTTTTGCTGCCGGGAAGGAAAGCGGAGAAGGTCAGGACGAACTGGCCGCCTGCCTGATCAGGCTGACCACCTCTTCCCATTCCTCTTCGAAGAGGTGGATGGTGACCGTTCCCAGTTCAATGTTGTATATCTGTTCGCCGTCGGCGTCGGTGCCGACCAGAACGGCATAGTTGGCGGTTTCGGCAATGATCTCCAGGTCTCCCATTTCGTCGCTGCTATGGTTAGACATTGTTCTCTCTCCTGTTTAGCTTTTAATGATGTCGGGGCTTATCGAATGGGGAGTTCGAAAAGCCATAACGATTCGTCATTGCTCCATACCGCTCCCAGATCGGCATTGGCCGCTGCCCCATCGAGGCCAAAGCCGGAGGCCATTTGCCAGGTGAGTTTGCTGTTTCCGCGTCTGGCGGCCAGCCCGCGCAAAGCCAGCAGCATTGATGTGAGAGTCGTGTCGTCGACGGCGTCAAGGTAGCCGATGTAGAGCGCGTCCTCGGCGACTTTACGGCCTTCTGGCGGAGAAAGGAACAGGATCGCAACTCCTTGAAGCTGATCCATCTGTTTCCACCCCAACATGTGAACCTGCCGATTGTCGGCGAGGTAGTCGGCCAGGCGCTCTTTGGTGAGATAGTAGAGCCGCCCGTACCGTTCTGCAAAGTGATTGATGCGGTACATCGGCGAGTGACGCAGGTAATTATGGAGAAGGTCGAGATTTTGCGATTCCATGACTTTGAAGCTGCTGTAATCGGCCAGGGTAGGGGCGGCTTCCATCAGATTGTAGCTGACGGTATGCCGGAACCCGTTCTGTTCGGCGATCCTGACGACGGCTTCGTTCGTGTTTTCTGCCGCCAACCGGAGGATGCCGTCGCCGTGCTGCTTGAACCAGGCCAGGAGTTGATCGGTCATCGCTGAGGCGACGCCTTTACCCTGTAAGTCGGGATGGACGCGCAGCCCTTCGATCCACCATTCGGCTGGCCCCAATGGTGTGACCCGCCCAAACCCGACGATGTGTTCGTTGTATGTCGCCGCGATCAGCCTGCCGGTTGGGTCGGCTGCCCACGTCTCCCAGATGGATTGATCGATAAAGTCGTGACCTTCCAGGGTAACCCCGGTGATGTGCGACACGCCAGGCCAATCATCAGGCTGGCCTTCTCTGAACTGTAGCTTTTCTGCAAACGTGCTCATAATTGTCACTCCGCTCCTGGCTGCTGTTCAAGATCGGTGGCTTCTTTGGTAACTTCATCGCAGTCATGGTCGGCAGGGCTTTTTCGCCGGCGGTGCCGCATTCTCTGGATCGCCTCACCGGGTGAAGGGATGGGCAGCGATGCGGGTTCCTGGCTCGCCAGTAACTCGGCCTGTTCCCGGCGCTGTTTGGCAGGCGCGGAAGGCGGCCCGACCATCGGGAAGGGGTTCATATCGAAGAGCAGCGCGTAGACATACCGGCCTATCACACGTGCCGAGGCGATGGTCGGCGAGGCCAGCGCAACGCCCAGCACGCCGCCCACCTGTGCGCCGACGATGATCCCGATGATCACGATCATTGGGTGGAGATGCACCTGCCGCCCGATGATCCGGGGAATCATGAAGTTCAGGTCGAACTGGGTGTAGGCGATGTGCACGCCGATGACGATCAGTAAAAACACGAAATTTGAGACGGGTATCCAGCTTGAACCCTCAACTATCGCCAGCACCGAGGCGACCACCAGCCAGATTCCATGCCCGATGCTGGGCAGGAACTCCAACAGGCCGCCCAGCACGCCCAGCAGAATTGGCTGGGGGAGGCCGAGGATCGAGGCAATCGCGGTCAATATGATCGATACTACCAGCGAGAGGATGATCTGCCCCCGGAAGAACGCCGACCAGATCGCGTCGATCTCCTCGAACAGCAGGTTGATGTCTTCCCGGTACTCGTCGGGAACCAGCCCTTTGAACCAGTCGATGAACTTGTCGGAGTCTTTGGTCAGGTAGAAACCGATCAGAAAAGTAAAGATGACCAGCAGCAGTATTTCTGCCGCCGAAAACACCACTTCAATCGAGAGCGTCGCCGCTTCGGTGATCAGGTCGGTGATGGCGCTGGTTACCTCTCCAACGATATCGCCGACCAGCAGTTCGAAGCCCAACACCTGCACCGTGTTGGCGCTGATCGAATCGAGGTATAGTATAAAGTTGACGAATTCTCTGCGCAGAAACAGCACTTTTTCAGATATCCAGGGAAAGAGCGAGACGGGCAGCGTGACGACGACCGCCAGTAGAATCAGGTAGATGATCCCGGTCGCCAGTCCATGCGGGATGCGCAGTTTCTTGTTGAGGAAGCCGACAATCGGTGTTAAGACGTAGGCCATGATCGCACCGATGATCAGCGGCACGAAGATGATTCGGAAGAAATAGAACGCCAACCCCGCCAGAATGACCAGAAGGACAAAGATGACTACTTTGGTCGTCTGGTTCCATCGAACTGTTGATCTGTTTACTGTTCCTGGTGCTTCTTGATCCATATCCTCCACAACACCTCAACCCATATGAGCACGGCTGCAATTGATCGTATGCAGTTGTATCTGTATGCGATTCTAGCTGACCGGGTAGGTATGGACAAGTTCGCCCGAAAATGCTATTCCACCGGGAAGGCGACGACGACAATACGCAAAGCGTAATTCTGGAGAATCTCGCTCCACCCGGCACAGGTGATCAGCGTCAGACGCGAGTCCTGGGTGGGGAAGGCAACATGAACGTCGGTCGGTTCGACGTAGCTCACTTCGGCTGCTTCGTATGCCCAGGTTTCCTGGCCCCGTTCGAGATAAACTTTGGCCCCCGGTTGGAGCGTTTCTAAGTCCTTGAACGGCCCCCAACCCGAGTTGGGAATGGTGACATGGCCCGCCAGCACGATATTCCCCGGCTCGCCGGGGTAGGCTGTGCCTTCGAGGTGGGCGACTTCGTCGTTCAACTGTGAGATGTCCCACTGGCGGGCGACAAAGGGCGCTTCGATCAGCGTGGTGTCGATGGCAAGGTGAGGGATGATGATATGCGTTTCGGCCAGCGCTTCTGCCGGTTCGGCGATGCTCTGTGCCGGGACCTCGCCCGTCGTTTTTGGGCGAAACAACTGCCACAAATACACCGCCCCAACCAGGAGGATGCCCAGCATCCCGATCCGCATCCAGCGCTTCAACCGGAGCCGGAGCTGGTCGGCATGGTAAACGTCATAACCGAACGCCCGCCGGTTGATCCACACCTGCCGGGACCTGATGAACAGCAGCAGGCAAATCCCAAGTAAAACCCCGATGGCGATTGCCAGGTTCCTCGGTTGGCTGACAAATTTTTGGATCGTGTTCCAGATAGTCATCGTGGTTTGTTCGACTGTGGTTGAATGAGATTATTTCGTCAGTGGATTATACGAGTTCTACCTGGTGGAGTCGAAAACTACTGATCAAAAAGGACCCGAATCGCTTCGGGTCCTGTGGTGATTGTTGTCGACTACCGGTGTTGGCCTCCGCCGCTCCGGTTCCGGTCGCCTCCGCTGCGGCTGCGGTCGCCGCCGCCGCTGCGTCCACGACTGCCGCTGCCGCCCCCACTGCGATTCCGGCTACCGCCGCCGCTGCTGCCGCGATCTCGGCTTTGCGCCTCTTCGAGTGACCAGCCCTCAAGCACAGCCTGTCGACTGAGCCGGATTTTGCCGTTCTCGATCTTGGTGACCATCACCATGATCTCGTCGCCGAGCTTCACCAGATCGCCCGGCTTTTCGATGCGGTAGGTATCGAGCTGGCTCACGTGAACCATCCCGTCCAGGCCGGGGAGAATCTCGACGAATACGCCGTAGCTTTCGATGCGCACGACCTTCCCGGTATAGATGCGCCCCTCTTCCGGCGATTCGGTCAGCGCCTCGATCCGGGCGCGCGCTTCCAGTGCTTTGTCACCATCGGGGCTGGCGATATAGATCGTGCCGTCGTCTTCGATGTCGATCCGTGTGCCGGTTTCCGTCTGGATCGCGCGGATCGTCTCGCCTCCCTTGCCGATCACGTTGCGGATCTTTTCTATATCGATCTGCATGGTAATCATGCGTGGGGCATAAGGGCTGAGGTCGGCGCGCGGCTCAGGGATCGCTGCCTGCATCACGTCCAGGATTTGCATGCGGGCATCATTGGCCTGCTGGAGCGCCTGCGCCATGATCTCGTTGGACAGCCCCTTGATCTTGATGTCCATTTGCAGGGCGGTGATCCCGTCCCGCGTACCGGCGACTTTGAAGTCCATGTCGCCCAGGTGATCTTCCATCCCCTGGATGTCGGTCAGGATGGCGTACCGTTCACCATCGGTAATCAAACCCATTGCGATGCCGCCCACCGGCTTTTTTATCGGGACACCGGCATCCATCAGGGCCAGGGTGCTGGCGCAGATCGAAGCCTGCGAAGTCGAGCCGTTTGAACTCATCACTTCGCTGACGACGCGGATCGTATAGGGAAACTCCTCTTTGTCGGGCAGAACCGGGAGCATGGCATTTTCGGCCAGCATCCCGTGCCCGATCTCGCGGCGCTTCGGTCCGCGCAGGAACCAGGTTTCGCCGGTGGAGTAGGGCGGGAAGTTGTAGTGATGGAGATAACGCTTCGACGTGACCGGTTCGAGGCCGTCGAACTCCTGCGCCTCGCGCGGCGTGCCGAGCGTCGCCAGGCTCAATACCTGGGTTTCCCCGCGCTGGAACAATCCCGATCCGTGCGTGCGGGGGATCAGGCCGACTTCCGCCGACAGGGGGCGAATGGTAACATAGTCACGACCGTCGGGGCGGACGCCTTCTTCCAGGATGCGGGCGCGGACTTCCTGTTTGATCACGCTGCTGATCGCGCTGCGCACCTGGGCCAGCCGTTCGGCCAGCTCCGTCTCTTCGTCGGTATACTCGACCACCACCTGCTCGCGCAGGTCTTCGAGTTCGGCGTTGCGCTCGTCGCGGTCGTAGTAGGATTGCAGAATATTCTGAACCTGCTCCTTGACGCGCCCTTCGACTTCGTCGAACAGCACCTGGTCGATTTCCTTTACCTCGTACTCGCGCTTTGGCTTTCCGATCTCCTCGCGCATCATCTCGACCAGTCTGATAAAGGGCTGGATGGCCTCATGCCCGAATTGCAGCGCCTCGACCATCATCGCCTCGTCGACCTCATTGGCCGCGCATTCGACCATCATGACCGCGTCGGCGGAACCGGCCAGCTTCAGGTCGAGCCGCGATTCCTGCATCTGGCTGTAAGTCGGGTTGATGACGAACTGATCCCCGATCAGGCCCACTCTCACCGCGCCGATTGGCCCTTCCCAGGGAATATCCGAGATATGCAGGGCCGCGCTTGCGGCATTGATCGATACGATATCATGCTGGTGTTCCTGGTCATGTGATAGGGAAGTCAGGATCACCTGGACTTCGTTGTGCAGGTCTTTGGGGAACAACGGGCGCAGGGGCCGGTCGGTCATTCTCGCGACGAGAATGGCGCTCACCGGGGGCCGACCTTCACG
>DAOUES010000348.1:0-1544 GCA_034430335.1 Anaerolineae bacterium
CGGCACCTCTTCATCCTCTGACGGGTCAATCTGAACGATCACCATACCGTCGCCGTGCAGCCAGGAAGGGTAAGCGTCGATCAACTCAAGCGCCCTGCGCCACATTCCCTTATACTGCGGCGGGGCGAGATAGATCACATCGAACTGCTGATCACCGTCCGGCGGGCGGGCTAAAAACCCGAAAGAATCGGCGCGCTGCGCATCGCCCAGGTCGGCGAGGTCGGTGGCGAGGAGGTTCTCACGGACGGTTTTCACCGCCGCCCAATTCGAATCGAGGAAGAGACAATGACCGGCACCCCGACTGAGGGCTTCGATGCCAACGCTGCCGGTTCCGGCGAACAGATCGAGCCAGCGGGTGCCCCGCACCCAGGTTCCAAGAATGTTGAACAGACTCTCCTTGACAATATCACGGATAGGACGGGTTGAGTCGCCAGGGACCATTTTCAGCTTCCGGCCTTTGGCCGTTCCACTAATTACACGCATGACATCCTACCTGCCTACTGAACCGGCACCAGACAGACGCTGCCCGATGACACCTGGAAATAAGCGCCGCTGCCGGTATACCCATCGGCGGTGGTCTTAACAGCATAGCGAACGCGGAGTTCGCTATCTACATCGACCGGGGCCTGTTCGCCCGGTTCCAGGACAGCCAGCTCCTCTTCAGCACCTTCCGAGCCGCGAACTATCTCAATCGGGATCGAGGCATTATTGATGAACACCAACATAGTGGAACCATCTTCAGAAGTCGTACAGGCTTCGATGCCGAAGGTCAGGGGCTGGAGCGTTGGCCGAAACTCAATATCGGGCGAGCCAATGAAATCACCGGCACGACCGGTAACCGCCAGGATCACGGCGATGACGATAGCCAGCAAAGCCACACCAATCGAAATGGCGGCGACGGCGACATCGCCCAATGGTTTACTTTCCGAACCGGCGTCAGATTCGGCTACCGGCTTTGATACTAACAGATGATCGGATTTTTTGTCCTGGTAGGCATCGACAACCGGGCGGGTGGTTCCCGACGGCGGTGTGACCTGGGCGATTCGCCGCTCCAACTGAGAGAGCACCTGTTTGGCTTCAGCATGATCGGGCTGGATTCGAAGAACCTGCTTCAAACAGTGGATGCGCTGCTCGGAATCCTCAAGGGCTGCCGCCAGATACCACCAGGCAGACAGGTTATCGGGATCGACATTGACAACCTGCCCTAAAAGCCTGCGCGCCCTGCGACGATCACCATTTTGAATTGCCGCGACAGCTTCTTTGATGACTTCATCGCTCATAGTTGATCACCTGTTTTCGATTATAATCACAAGGATTATAACAGAGGTTGGGAAGAACGAACCGCTGCGATGGGAAATCAATCCACATTGGGGAGGACAATGAACCTTAAGAATTTAATTCGGTAAAGCGCCCCCCTCTGTCGCTACGCGACATCTCCCCCACAGGGGGTGATCAGGGCGTTGGGCGTTTTGCGCGCGACGGAGCACCCCCTCTGGCAGGGCGTTATCATTCTTCATTAATGCAAATGGGGTTGAATTGACGAT
>DAOUES010000349.1:0-10618 GCA_034430335.1 Anaerolineae bacterium
GAGGAAGAGTAACTCAGTCTCCTATCTCCCCCCACATCTCGTTCTGTGATTGTTGTTTGGAGAATGGTTATGCCTGTCAATGTCACCTATACCCAGGCTCGCGCAAATCTGGCCGCGCTTCTTGATCAGGCCACCGACGACCGCGAGATTATCATTATCCAGCGCCGGGATAAAGCTGCTGCGGCTCTGATCTCCGCCGATGAGCTTACCAGCCTGCTTGAAACGGCCTACCTGATGCGCTCACCCGCCAATGCCCGGCGTTTGCTGACTGCGTTGAATCGTGCCCTCCAGCACAGCGAAACACCGCTTTCTCTTGATGAATTGAAGGAACGGGTCGGGCTGGATGGGTAAGGAGCGCGAGGTCGTATTCCATCCGGAGTTTATTGAAGACCTGCGCTACTGGGTGGAAACCGACCGCAAGCTGGCCCTGCGTGCATTCAAGCTGATTGAGGGTATTCTTCGAGACCCGTTTGGCGGCATCGGCAAACCTGGGCCGCTCAAATACCTTGCTCCGGGCGTGTGGTCACGCCGCCTCAACCAGGAGCATCGCATTGTCTATCTGGTGGGAGACGAGCGCATCGATTTTCTACAGGCCCGCTACCATTATTAGTGGCGCATCCTGACACCGGGACAAAGTCCCGGCTGACCGTAGCAATGATCGCCCCCTGTGGGGGAGATGGCGGACGTAAGTCCGGCAGAGGGGGTGCTCCGTCACGCACAAAACACATACCGCCCTGATTGCCCGTCGTTGGCCTAATACTCCACCCCATTCCGCTCGATCACCTCTCTGTACCACTGATAGCTGGCCTTCGGTGTCCGTTTTAACGTATCGTAATCCACCCTGACGATCCCGAAGCGCGGCCCGAAGCCGTGCGCCCACTCGAAATTATCCAGCAGGCTCCACACGGTGTATCCCCGGATATCGACTCCGGCCTCCAACGCCTCGTGGACGGCCCGGATGTGTTCGCGCAGGTAGGCGATCCGCATCCGGTCGTCGACATAGCCCGATGCGTCCGGTACGTCATTCATCGCCGTGCCGTTCTCGGTGATCAGCACTTTGGGCAGGTCGTAGCGCTCGTTGATTCGGATCAGCACCTGCTTGATCCCCGGCGGATTGATCCCCCAGTTCATGAATGTGCGGCCATAGTTCGGTGCGGAGAACATGTTCATCGCATATTTCAGCATCCCGCTCCGCGAATCGTGGGCCACTGCCTGTGTGAAGTAGTGATTCACCCCGACGAAGTCGAGCGGCTGCCTGATGATCGCCATGTCGCCCGCTTCGATCTTCGGTGCCTGCGGCCCGATCCATTCCATCAGCGCGGCGGGATACTCCCCCCTGAAGATCGGATCGGCAAACACGCCGTACCAGTGCTCGGCGGCGCGCTGCGCGGCATCCCGGTCGGCCTCGCTGTCGGTGGCCGGGAGGTAGTTGCCGAAGTAGATCACGATCCCGATCTCGCCTTTGTAGCCCCCTTCGCGGAACAACTTCACGGCCTTGCCGTGCGCGAGGTTCAGGTGATGCGCTCCCCGGTACGCCTGTGAATAATCACCGTAGCCGGGGGCGAACTCGCCGTCGGCGTAGCCCATGTGGATGATCGCGTGCGGCTCGTTGTGCGTCGCCCAGTAATCGACGCGGTCGCCAAGCCGCTCGAACATCAGGCTGGCATACTCGGCGAACCACTCGACGCTGTCCCGGTTGGGCCAACCGCCCTTATCCTGAAGGGCCTGCGGGTAGTCCCAGTGATACAGGGTGGCGTTCGGCTTGATCCCGGCGTCGAGCAGCGCGTCGACCAGCCTGTCGTAGAAGTCGAGGCCCTTCTCGTTGACCCGCCCGATCCCCTCCGGCAGCACCCGCGCCCAGGAGATCGAGAAGCGGTAGGTCTGGAGGCCGAGCGCCTTCATCAGGGCGACATCCTCCGGCATCCGGTGGTAGTGATCGCAGGCCGTGTCGCCCGTGTCGCCATTCGCCACGCGGTAGGGAGAATGCGAGAAGCGATCCCAGATGTTTTCGCCCTTGCCGTCGGCGTTCCACGCCCCTTCGATCTGGTAGGCTGCCGTCGCCGCTCCCCACAGAAATCCCTCCGGGAACAGAATGCTGGTCATGTGATGGTGTCCTCTCCGTGTAATCGGTAGCGTTGATAGGTTTCTCGCTCCACCATTCTAACATGTGGCCGGAAGTTTGTGGATAGTATTATGAAGTTTAACCTGATAACCCGACCACAACAGTTCCATCGCATAAAAAGTAATGCCGCCCCCCTTGCTAAGGGGGGCAGTATTTCGCTCCGCGAAATACGGGGGGTGATCGTACTCAAATAGCCCACTCCGTTTTCTTTGGATCGTGTACCTTGACCTCGATGTGCCAAAAAGCGATAATCCTTTACATGTCAGGGGGAGCCTACTCATGAATAATCGTGATTTCGCCAGACGAGTTCTCATTGCCGCGATCGTCATCGGCCTGCTGGCGCTGATCGTATTCGTCGTCAATAAGATTACCACCGTGCTGATCATCGTCGCCGCCGCCTGGATCACTGCCGAAACGCTGGAAGTGCTCGTCCAGTTCTTTATGCGCCGCAAGATCGCACGCCTGGTCGCCGTCGGCCTGACCATCCTGATCGTCCTGCTGGTGTTCGCTTTGATCGTGATCATCGTCGTGCCCCCGGTAATCAAGGAGCTGGTCAACCTGTTTGACCTTTCCCAGCAGCTCCCCGACCTGATCACCCAGCTTCTCGCCGATTACTCGACCTTCCGCAACAGCCGTCCGATCCTGCAATCGATCCTGCCGCCTTCTTCTGAAGAACTCCCGGCTTTCATCCTGGGTGAAGCGACCGATACGAGCGTGGCCGCCACCGTCGAGCAGGCGCTGCCGATCATCACCAATATCGGCACCTGGATCGGCACGCTGGTCGGGCAGGCTGTGCTCTACCTGTTCCTCACCATCCTGCTCATGCTTGAGCCGCAGATATACTACGATGCCCTGGTCGCGCTGTTCCCCACCCGGCACGAAGAGCGTGCCCGCTCGATCCTCTGCATGGTGCGAAAGAACGTCACGACCTGGTCAGGGGCGATGTTCCTCTCGGTTGGTGCCACCTCGGTGCTGTATACGCTGGCGCTCGGCGCAATCGTCCAACTGCCGAATGCGCTGGCGCTGAGTGTGATCGCCGGGTTAGCAACGATCATTCCCACCATCGGCAATACGCTGGCGGTCATCCCGGTGATCATCGTCGCTGCGCCGCTGGGTTGGACCAAACTGATCGCCGCCGTCGTCCTCTACGCGGCGGTCGGCACCCTCCAGGACCGGGTCGTCACCCCGGCCATCATGCGCACCGAACTGGACATCCCGGTGGCCGGGTTGGTCATCTTCCAGTTGACGCTCGCGGCGCTGATCGGCCCGGTGGGATTTCTGCTCGCCGTGCCCCTGCTGGCGATCCTGATCACCCTGATCCGTGAGTTGTACGTCTACGATACGCTCGGCAAACAGCCGGGCATCCCATGCCCTGATGGGGACGAACCAGAAGAAGACGTATCGCCTGAGCAGCAGTAGCCGCGTGCCGGGCCGTCCTGTGATACAATAGAATACGACCAGTCTCGACTACCGTTCCCCGGTGCAGCCTCGCCGCTGCCGGGCGCGAGTCTGCCGTTTGCCCTGAACCTGTGCATAGTCTCCGGTATGATCATAGGGAGGAAGCTATGGACGGTCGAAGAAACCGCCGGAGGACGCGCGATCTATCGCCTGCGATCCTGCTTCTGATCGTGGTTGCTGCACTGCTGTCTGCCGCCCTGACCTGCGGTGAGATCGAGCGCCGCACCGAAGCGGTCGCTCCGATGTATCACGAAGACGAGATCGACGTCATGGTCGATTGGGGTGCAACGCTCCAGGCGCAGGAGACCGCCGCTCAATCTGGTGGACAGCCCAAGCCGCCCGACCCCGCTGCTGGAAGTGAAGCGATTCCCGACCTGGGCAGCGCAGACTCGCCCGCCGATGACGATCAACCATCGGGCGGTGATGATACTCCCGACCAGGGCGAAGCGGGTGAGGACGAGCCGCTGATCGCCGACTTTACCGGGTCGTGGCACAGCGATGCCGTCTGCGAGGCGACAGATGCCCCTTATCGCTGGGAAATCGAACTCCGGCAGGCCGACGACGTGGTCACCGGCACAATCTCCTTTCACGACTGCCCCGGCGGGGGGCGCGCCGAGTACCAGGTCGAGGGGACGGCGACGGCCAACAACTTCGTCGAACTGGAAGGCGTTCTGACAGGCAAACGCGGTGACCTGGGCAACAGTGCCCCCGATGCGCTTGATTTCACAGTCCGGCCCCAGCAGCCGCCCGATCCGGACCTGGCTCCCTGATCCCTGCCCGCATGTTAAGGAGGAGCAGCATGCCTGCTTGCAATCGTAAGTGTCACCTATTGACGATGATCATCGTGATTGTCGCGCTGTTGTTTCCGGCGCTCGCCTGCAACATCGGGGCCGCCGCCGCGCCGCCCCCGCCGACCCCATTACCAACTTCCGCGCCGGTCGACGAAGAGGCGGCGCTGGCCGAAGCGGGCGTCACCCTGGAGATTCTCAACGAACTCCCCGACGATGTCTGCCAGGTCTATCTGTCTTATGTCACTGCCCCGAATTGGGGCGTCAACCGGCTTGCGGGCAGCGTTCCCATCGCGCCGGGGAGCGCCCACGAGTTCGTCCTTCCGCCCAACACCTACGATCTCCAGGCGGTCACCTGCCCCGGCCAGGTGTTCGAAGTACGTGGCCTCGCCATCACCCAGGATATGACCTTCCCCCTGGCCGAGACAGCCGCCGTCGTCGAAGCCCAGCCTTCCGAAGAACCCGAAGCCGACACCGAACCCAGCGACGCGATCATCGTCTGGATTGCCGAATCCTGTTTGCTCCCGGCAGTCGCCCCCGGCGATCCGTTCGTCGTCCGCGCCCTCTGGATCGCCGCGACGGTCGACATCGCCGATCAGAATGCCGATCAGATAAGCCTGGTGCTTTCAATCGACGGGGAGGTCCGGGATAATGTCGAACCGGTGCTTCATCCCGGTGCATCGGTCGCCGATCTCGCCGAACTTGGCTGTTTTGGCATTTCAGGCGAGCATGCGCTGGTTTACTGGGACTTTGCCATCGGCGGCCTTGAAGAAGGCACCCATACCATCGAGATCGAGTACATCGTCGACGGCGAGATATTCGACGGGTACGACACATATGAAAGCGGCTCGATTGGCTCCAGTACGCGCACGCTGATCATCGGCGAGGGGGAGCCGGTCGAAACCACGACCTGCGGCGATGGCAGGTGTAATCCCGGCGAGAGCTACGATCTATGCCCCGCCGACTGCAACCCGCCGGTCAACCCTGGGCCATGTGGCGACGGTGCCTGCGAACTCGAAGAATCCGCCGACAGTGGAAACTTCTGCCCTTACGACTGCGGCTGGTGCGGCGATGGCTTCTGCACCGATCCAGAATTGTTCAACAGCACCTGCCCGGCGGACTGCGATTGAACTGGATGCCGGGCTGTCGATTTTAGCCCGGCGTCTTCAGCGCCGGGGTCGATAGACGAGTCATTCAAAACCAGCTTTGCAGAGCGCTGCACATGGAATCAGGCCGGTTGCTTTCTTGCAGACTGGCGCTGAAATCTGGGCTGGGGTATCCTTAACACCATGCTGAAAATCGTCGAGTGAAAACATAGGCCAGGAAACGTGCCCACATACGATCCAACGACTGTTAAAATCGAAGAACACTCCAAGGGGCTGACCCTCGTTCACATCGAAGGCGATCTCGATTCGATGGGCACCCACATGGTACAGAATGATTTCACCAAAGCCGCCAAAGGCAGCAAAGACGACGTGATCGTCGACCTGGCGAAAGTTGGCTTCATTTCGTCGGCAGGCATGGCGATGCTGCTGGTGAAGGGAAAGGCGCTGCGGAAAAACGAGCAGAAGCTGGTCATTGCGGCGGCCAGCACCCGTGTGCTCGAAGTGCTCTCGCTGGCCGGTTTCCACGAACTGTTCGATCTCTATCCCACGATGGAAGCAGCCATAGAAAAGATTAAAGAGTAATCGTAGACCGGTCGTTATACCGATATCGATGATGGGCGACCGCATGGGCCGCCCTTTTTGTTTTCCCTTGCTTTTGATTGTGAAATTTGGTACAATATAATTGTGAAATTAATCACAATCGTTTCCAACTCGCAGTTGGGCGCTTGTCAGGTAAGGCGATGGGCATCGACCCCGTCGCCGGTATCAACAATATTGTGGAGGCACACAATTCGATGGAAAAGAATTATCCCGAAATTTACAAGACCGTAGCCACGATGATGGGTGAACTGGGCCAGGACATCCCGGACGTCATGGGCGCGTTCCAGCAGCTTCACCGCGCCGGTTCCGCTGATGGCGCGCTCAACGCGAAGGTCAAGGAGTTGATCGCCCTGTCAATCGCCATCACTGTCCGCTGCAACGGCTGCATCGCCTTCCATGTCCACGACGCGCTGAAGGCCGGTGCTTCGCGTGAAGAGATCACCGAGGCAATCGGCGTTGCCATCGTGATGGGCGGCGGCCCCTCGGTCGTCTACGGCACCGAGGCACTTGAGGCGCTCAAGCAGTTCACTGCCTAGCCTGCTGGCAGGACCTTCTCACGGCAGCGCCCTGGACAGTCTCTGGGGCGCTGCCGTGTTTTATGCTCGCCATACGAGGCGGCTGCCGTCTCTCATTCCCCAGACCGCGCCAGCAGGGTTTCACCGTACTGTCCCGGCACTGGAACGTCGAGCGGACTTTCGGCTGGTCAGGTCGCTGGTGTCTTGTAAACCTGATCATTCAGCAATTGGTCTGATGTATCAGGATACCTGAATACCTGAACTGATATCGTACGGGCGCAGCGTGCTGCGCCCCAGGGGTCGACCGCAGGTCGACCCGTTTTTAGCCCGGCGTCTTCAGCGCCGGGATCGATAAACGAGTCATTCGAAAGCTTACATTGCATCAGTACTGCTGATAGATGAACGACTTCATCTCCGGGAACAGCGTCCTGACGATCCCGCTTCCCGTCCCGCCGATCCTGAAATCAGGGTAGCGTTCGGCGAGCGTGTCCGCGCCCAGGTATCCCAGCGCCAGCGGCGCGAACAGGTTCGGCGGGATGCTGATGTCGTGGCCAATCAGCCCCGGCTGCTTCTCGATGTGCGCGATCTTCCCCGCTTCGATGCTCATCCGCACCGACCACCGGTACAGGTTGATTCGCACCGTATCGCTGATCCCCGCATAGGGGCTTCCGGCGATCCGTTTTTCGAGGACGGGCGTGATCGTCTTCAGGAAGCGCGCCGTGTCGGGGATCAGGATTTGCCAGGAATAGACGCCTTCCTCCTTCAGCCCCATCGACCGGGCCGTCTTGGTCAGGATGCCCCCCGGCAGGCTGAACCGGACAGTGGGCTTGCACCGTTCGGCGGCCAGCGCTTTGAACTGCCGTATCGACGCCAGCGCGGTCTGATAGTCCATCAATGACGTTTCGCTGATGGTCAATCCCTCGCCAAATCCCAGGTGTTCGATCCCCCAGTAGCCGCAGATCGCGCCGTTTCGATCCTGCGCCAGCCAGTATTCATGGAGGCATCCGGTGTCCGGGCTGTGATCGAACAGGTAGCGCCATGAAGCCTCGTCCCGTACCGCCGAAACGCTGATCGATCCCGCTGCCTCGTCGTACAGCTTTGCCAGCGTTGGGATGTCCTCACGTGTCGCCGGGCGGAACGATATGCTCTCCTCCCCGCCGACGATGTCGCGCAGCTCCAGCCGGTTCCAGACCTGGAGCGGGATCGCGTATTCGTAGCCGAACTGCCGGTAGTAGTAGGGAATCCCCTGGATGTGGCTCAGGTCGAAGCCGCCCTCGTCCAGCAGTTCCTTGAAGCGTTTGTCTAGCTGGCGGATCAGCCCGCGCCCCCGGTATTCCGGCAGCGTCCCGACGATCCCCATCTCTCCCGCCCGCAGTTCGACTCCCTCGTAGTGCCATGTCCAGGGGATCAGGCACAGCGACGAGACGATCTGCCCGTTCTGCTCGTCCTCGACGAACAGCCAGTGTTCCGGCTGCGTGCGCGGGTGATAGTGGATCAGAGTACGGGTCAGCCCTTCGACTTCCTCGCCGTGAATCGTCACGTTGAAGGCGTCGAGCCGTTCGATTTCTTCTTCGGTGCTGATCGATTTCATCACCAGTGAATCGGAAAGTGAACGTCGAAACGCATTACCGTTTGTAAACATTGGTTTTCTCTCCTGTTGGTATATAGCGACAGTAAACTATCGCATTGGGAAATATAAAACTGGACAAATGGGAATGACAACAGGCACGGTCATCGCCCCGGTGGTGGGGCGGGTAGCCGTGAAGAACTTATTTAGAGGGTGCCGGGGCCGTTTCCCCGGCTATACAGCGGCGGTTTTGTTCGTTGAGTTGATCATGTGCAGGGATGATAGCCGAACAGTAGGCATGTGTCAAAAAAACAGGGCGAGCCGATGCGACTCGCCCTGGTAAATACGGCGTTTGACTTTCTTACGCGGCTGCCTTCCGCCTGACCCCGATCCACGCGCCTGCGCCGATTAATACCGCCGCCGCCGCCGCGATCCAGCCCCACTGCACCGGTTCGACCGGCTGGCCGCCGGTTTCGGGCAGTGAACTTGGAAAGACGGTGACACACGAGTTCAGGCTTTGATCGGCCACCATTGCCAGCATACAGACTTCGTCGCCCGCTTCCTGATTCGCATGGCCGGGCACGACGCGCGCGCGGACACCCTGCCGGGCTTCGCCGCCCTGCCGGGGCAACCCCCCGGCCCATGTCCCGCTGATCGTGATCGTCACGCTGCCGCCCGCCGGGATGCTCCCCAGGTCGACGGTCGCCGTTGGCGGCCCGACGCTGATCACCGTCCCCTGCGTTGTCTCGACCGTCACCCCGGTCAGTCCGTCGGGCAGCATGGCCGAAAACGACAGCGGTTCGGACGGCGAACTGCCCTGGTTCTCGACCACGAACGTCCAGGTGAGAATGTCGCCGGGGGCGACAGCCGCCTGGGATGGCGATCCGCTCAATACGATCCAGAGGTCATGGGCGGGCCGCGACGATTCCCAGCCCGGGCTGCTGACGCCCGGTTCGACGATTACGGTAGCTTCTTCCTCGCCGCCTTTGTTCATCCCGCCGCTTTTGTGATCACAGTGGAAGTCGTCGAAGTCCATCACCTGCGTGTCGCCCGCCGTCTCGCTGATGGAGATGCCTGTCCACTCGCCGGGGCCTCCGAGGGCAGGAGTGCCGTCGATCCGCAGCCCGCTGCCTAATATGGGCAGCCCGGTGCCGGTGCCGTCGATGTCGAAGGGACCTTCGCCCTGCTGGATGAACACTTTCAGGTCGTCGTTGTTGCAGCGGACGCTGGCGGCTAGGTTCGGGCAGCCATAGGTCGCCGACCAGTTGGTCGCGTCGCTGGCTTCGGCGTAACCGTCGATACCTGCGTCGCCGGAGGGCCGGACGATATTGTCTCCGCCGCACAGCCCCGATGCACCCCAGACCATACCGGTGTTGGTCATGTCGGGGACTGTGCCGTCGAGATAGTTGCCGAATAGGGGGAAATCGTACAGCCAGACATTGTTGGAAAGGTCGAGTTCGGAAGGGTCACCTGCGATGAAATTGTCGTAAAGATACAGTTCTTCCAGGTCGATGAGGCCGGTCACGTTGAAACCGCCGATGTCGCCCTCGATCCGGTTTCCGTCCAGATACAGGTAGTACAGGCCGGGGACGCTGCTTAAGTCGAGTTTTTCGATTTTTCCCCCGATCCGGTTGTTCCATAGAGAGAGTTCCTCCAGGTTTGGAGCGCCGCTCAGGTCCAGCCTGCCGACACTGCCCCCGATCTGGTTGTTGTCCAGGTACAAAAGCCGCAGGTTGGGGAGGCCGATTATGTCGAGGTGGTCGATGTCCCCGCCGACCAGGTTGTCGTCCAGGTAGAATTCCTCCAGGTTGGTGAGACCGATTATGTTGAGGTGGTCGATCTCCCCGCCGATCAGGTTGTCACCCAGGTCGAGATACCACAGGTTGGGGAGGCCGCTAAAATCGAGATCGTCGGTATTGCCGCCGATCTGGTTGTCATATAAATCCAGGACTTCCAGGTTGGGAACGCCGCCCAGGTCAAGACCGCCGATATTACCGCCGATCAGGTTGTCATATAAATCCAGGATTTCCAGGTTGGGAACGCCGTCCAGGGTCAGGTCGCCGATGCTGCCATAGATGCTATTGCTATAAAGGGTGAGTTCTTGCAGGTTGGGGAGGCCGCTCAGGTCGATATCGCCAATATCGCCGTCGAGGTCGTTGTTGTTCAGGTCGATGGTGACCACGTTTCCGGCTCCATCGCAGTCCACGCCGTACCACACTGCACCGGCGGCGCACGGATCGCCGCCGTTGTTCCAGTTGGTGTTGTCTGCCCAGTTGATGCCATCCAGGTTATTGTAGATGGTCAGCAGCGAGGCCGTCTCAGCCGCCGAAGCGCTGGGCGGCGCAGCCTGAACGGGTGCCGCCGGTATGACGAGGGCCAGCATCAAGAATGCGGCGAGTAACAAAGATCGGGCCAGGCGGGTCGATGTTGTCATCGGGCGTTCTCCAAAAGACTGTCAATGG
>DAOUES010000350.1:0-27543 GCA_034430335.1 Anaerolineae bacterium
GAGAACGTCGCCGACGCGCTCACCCCCGGCCTGCGCCGCGAAGTCGGAACGCTCTCGAAGATCATCAAGGCATTGAAAGATTCCCTGGCGGCGATCAGCAGCGATCCGCCCGACGCGGTCAGGCTGCACAAGGCTTACACCACCTTGCAATCGCCCGACTTCGCCGACCCGGAGATCGCCGATCTGCTGCCCACGCTGGAAGCAGAGCTTCAGCAGGCGCAAAAGCTGCTGGGGACAGTCTTCGGCGCGGCCCTGCGCGATCAACTCGCGGAGTGGGGAATCGCGTTGAACGGTCGCCCACCGCGCTTCGAGGCCGGTCGCTTCGAGATTCTGGCCGATTTTGGCAGCCGCAAGGCATCCATTTCTTATGGCAAAATGGAAGTCGCCGCCGGGATTCCCCTCAGTCTGGAGCGCGTGGTCAGGGCCTATTTCCAGGAAGTCAAGGCCATCGAGGAACGCGGCGAAGACGGGGCAGCCTGGATCGAGCAGTTCTACCAGGCCTGGGCGATGGTCAATTTGAAAAGCGGCAAATCCTCTGGCCGGGCCAATATCGTCGACTGTTACTACGAAATGGTCTTACTGCGCCAGAAGCGCACCTTCAACAGCGCCCCCAGCAAGCGCGCCTTCACCGACTACAGCCGGGCGCAGTTCGCCCATGATTTTTCGCAGTTTGTCTACGCGGAGCGGCAGGCGTTCGAGGGATGGGTCGTCATGCCCCGTATTGCGACCGTGTCCCAGGCAGACAGCGCCAGTAAGAGTATGTGGATCGTGACCGGCAGCGCCCCGCACGACGGGGAGTACATCGCCGGGATCGAGTTCGAGCAGGAAGGTTCATAACAGGAGGACGCCATGCTGCCGGAGCCGCGCCTTGCCCGCCAGATCATCGAAGTGCTGGGACAATCGGGGACACCGCTCTCCAAAGGGGTGAGCTACTACAACGTCGGCAACGAGTCGCTGCTGAACACCATCGACACGCACTATCTCGGCTCTTTCCTGGCCGACGGCGGGGCCGTCTTCAAGCTGGTGGTCGGCGATTACGGCAGCGGGAAATCGCATTTCCTCTACTGTGTGCGTGACCGCGCCTGGCAGCGCAATTTTGCCGTCAGCAAAGTCGATCTCAGCCCCAAAGAAAGCCCCTACGACAACCAGCTCAAAGTCTACGGGGCAGTCGCCTCGTCGATCATCTGGCACGAACTGGGGGATACGTCAGAGGACGAGCGCGGCCTGACCCGTTTCCTGGAAGGCACGCTGCGGCGGATGGTCAGCCCGCATGGGCTTGATCTCGGCGACCCCGGCGCTGCCGAAATCCCGGAGGTGCAGGCCTTTTTACAAACCCTGTCCGCCACGCCGGTCGACAGTTTGAGCTACCGCAAAGCGGTGGAGGGGTACTTCCAGGCCCTGCTGTACGGCAAGGAACTGCGCCAGGAATCGCTGACCCGCTGGCTGCACGGGGAAACCGTCAACACGGAAGACATGCGCGACCTGCGCCTGTTCGGTGTCACCGAGCGGATGAGCCGGAGCAACGCCTTCAAGATGCTGCGCTCGCTGTGCCAGGTGGTGCGGGCCATCGGCTACACCGGGCTGGCGCTGCTCTTCGACGAAGGCGACCGGATGATGAGCGTCGGCGGGCGGTCGGAGAAAATCGCCACCGACAACCTGCGCGAGGTGATCGACCGCTGCCGCGAGGATCTGCCGGGCGCATTGTTCATGTATGCCGTGCCCCCGGCTTTCATTCACGATATCGTCCCCAGGTACCCGGCGCTCCAACAGCGCGTCCAGTCGCCCGGCTACTTTTCACGAACGAACCCTTTCAGCTCACAGCTTGATCTGAACCACCTGGATATTCCTGACGACGAACTGCTGTCGCAGATCGGCCACCGGCTCCAGGCCATTTTCGAGACTGCCTACGATTACAAACTGGATGCGGATGTCCAGGCCGAGAATATCGAGGTGCTTTCACAGGCCGCGCGCGAATCGTATCTTGCCATCAGCCACCGCCGCCTGTTCATCAAGACGCTGATCATGGAATGGTTCAGGCAGAAAGAAGAGGGCGAGCAGATCGTCAACTACGAATATGCCGAAGCAGCCATCCGGGGGCAGAGCGACAGCCTGATGCACCTGGAAGACGTTTCTCAGTCACCATACTGAGATGTGAGGCACCGATGACGGAATCTCAGCGAGTCGAACATCCCCAGCTTGGGCCGGGCACGCTTCTCAAGACTTACATGGGGGGCTATGAGTGGGAAGTCGCGTTTGCCTCCGGGCGGCGGTTCCGCCTGCCCGCCCGCGAATTCGAGCAGGAATCGGTCGAAACCTGGCAGGAAGAACATGCCCATCCCGACCGCCTGAGACTGCCCTCCCGCAAACCGGTTCTGAGCGACGACCAACTGCGCGCGCGGTTTTCGCTGGAAGCCCTGCGTTTCGGCATCGTCCCTGTGCAGGATGTCGAAACGCTGACCATCGGTCTTGAGGCGGAAAGCGTCAGCCTGAACCGGGCGCTGGCCCGCAGCACGGAGCGCGGCGGCGACGTGATGGCGGTGATCGGCGACTACGGGTTCGGGAAAAGCCACTTCATCGAACTGGCGGCCCGGCGGGCGCTGCGCAACAACCTGGTGGTGATGAACGCCAGCCTCGACCTGGTCGAAGTGCCCCCCGCCAGGCCCCGTGAAATCTACCGCAGCCTGGTTGCCTCGACCCGCTACCCGGATACGAACGAACGCGGCCTGGATGTCCTGCTGGAGAGCGCCGCCCGCCAACCGGCGCTGGTCGAAGAACTGGCGGCGCTGTCGCCGCTGGGTGATCGCTGCCCGCTGGCGCTGACGCTCAAGGCGCTGGGCGAATGCCGCAGCCAGACTACCTATGACGATATTCTCCAGTGGATCGGCGGGCGCGCCCTGCAAAAGACGGTCTTGAAGCCGTGCATCAACAAGCCGCCCTCGCTCTACCGGATCGGCGACGTGGCCCGCCAGTATACCTACCTGCTGACCGGCATCAGCCTGCTGGCGAAACTGTCCGGGTACAGTGGATTAGCCGTACTGCTCGACGAATCGGAGCATTACTCGCTGCTCCGGGCGAAACAGCGGGACCGGGCCGATTCTTTCTTCAAGGCGATGATCCACGCCGCGCTGGGGCGCAGCCAGGATCGAATCACCCCGGAGGATATCCCCCAGCATTACCTGGCCGATTACCCGGCGGCATTTGCCGATGCGCCGTACCTGTTCTTCCTCTTTGCCCTGACCGAGAGCGAAAGCCGCCTGCCGGTCGATGAATGGCTGACCCCATCGCAGTTGGTGCGGCTGGACGATCGTTTCATCGAGCGCGATATTACGAAGTTCCTCAAGACGCTCCAGGATTATCACGGGCTGGCCTACCGGTATACGCCAAACGGTGAAGGGTATGCGGATATAAAACTGTCAGTCCCCAGCATGCTTTCCCGGACACTGGCCCAACACCGGATCAATTTGCGCGAATTGATCCGTATTTCTGTCGCCATCTACGACCTGCTGTACCTGTACGAAGATTATTCGTCCGATACCATTCTGCAAGAACTGGCCGACGGATTGGAGTTATAAAGAATGGCAAAGAAGAAAAGTAAATCGCGGGAAAAGCAAAGACAGCAGCAGAAAGCCCGAAAAGCGGCCAAGAAAAAGCAAACTCAGCAGTCAAGGCGGTCGTTCTCGCCCTCGCCCAACTACGGGGCAGGCCCTGAGCCAATGGCAGATGGAGATGGTATCGAGCTGTTTTCGAGTTTGGTGGTTTCGAGCGAGAATCTGGCCGACGAACCCGAATTTGCCGATATCTTTATCAACCCGCAGCAGTGTGTTATGGTCTGGGGCCGCGCTGTGGAGGCGGCCCATATCGATGTCGACAGCCTGGGCCAGCTTGCAGACGACGAACGCAACGACATCATGTTCGATCTCAATCAGAGGACGGTCAAGCGGGTGCTGACCGCCGACCTGCGCCGGGAAATCATCAAGCAGGCGGATGCGCTCCAACAGCGCTATAAGGACACAAACAACAAAAAGGGATTCCTCCAGGCTTCGGCAGTCCATATCTTTCTGTCGGCAAACAAGAAGGGACAAAACTGGTCAATGGTCGGCCTGGTGCGGGCACTTGTCCTGACCAGCCTCGATGTGGGATTTCAACTGAGCGAAATCGTCGAAGGGGACCCGGAGCAGATTTTAAGCGATCCCCAAAAACGACAGAGACTGGAGGCCCTGCTCAACATGGCCCCCGGTCTTCGCCGGCATGTCTCCAAAGAGATGGACAACATCTGGGATGAAAGCCTGGACGATATCTTCAACGGCAGGTGGGCAATCAACCTCTTTACCCCGGAGGAAATCGGCGGCTCTACCGAGATATTCAAGCGAAATTTCCCGGACAACAGATCACCGGATAAAGGTGAATTAGAAGCCCGCTCGACGCAGCTTATCTCAGAACTCGACGGCTACATTCGCCGCCTGCTTACCCCAGAGCGGCTTGAACAGATGAATGTTTACCTGACAGCGCTGTCGGCGGACCTGTCCGGCAAACAGCAGGTTTTTGTCACCCTGTTGAAGGAAGATGTAAAGACAGAGGATAACCTGGATTATCTGATGCCCGCCCTGTTGAGAATCTTCCTGGCCGAGGCCCGGTTTAGTGTGATACAGGTTGAATTGGACATGGAAGAATCTGAATAGATGGGTCCTGGGGTTATTGACGATTTAAAAAATAGTAAGGCAATAGACATGCTGCTGCATGTATAGCACCGTTTTGACCCTCCCTGTCCCTCCCCCTTCCAGGTGGAGGGAACGGGATACCGGTACGGTTGGGGCTGAACATGATTACCTTCAGGACTTACGCAGCCGGGCACAGCACGCTGTGCCCCTACCCACAGTTTCAGGTATAAAATCGTTTTTCCTGCGTAAGTCCTGACCTTATTAAATTCTGAAGATTCAAAAACCCCAGGCTAAAAACGATATGCTGCCTGGGCGACCGTGAAGGTCGCCCCTACGACACCCGATCTGATATCATGATACGTCAGGCAAAGTGTTGAAAGATCAGGTTTACAGAGCGCTCAGGGGACAGTTTTACGCATGAAGTCTATGTGATCTGTCCAAAACATTATCTGAATGGCTAAGGTATAGACGTGGGTTCCCTCGAACAGGCACTGGCTCTCAAAGCCCGGCTGCCGCGCACCTGGCCCGCCTTCTTCGAACCACACGGCAGTTTCACCCCCACCCAACTGGCGGCGATCCCGGCCCTGCTGGATGGGAAGAACGTGATCGTATGCGCGCCAACTGCCAGCGGTAAGACCGAAGCGGCGCTTGCCCCGCTGATCGAACGGCACTGCCCGCACCATGCACCCGGCCTGCGCCTGCTGTATATCATCCCCACGCGGGCGCTGGCTAACGACCTGGCGGCACGGATCACCTCCCCGCTCGACGTTTTGCGCCTGTCATCGGGCATCAAAACCCGCGACCTGGCGACCTTCGATCCCCGCCGCCCATCGACTTTACTGGTCACGACGCCGGAGTCGGTAGACTCGCTGCTGACTTCACACGCCCGCGTTTTCACCAATCTGCGGGCCATCGTCATCGACGAAATCCACCTGTTCGACGGCACCCCGCGCGGCGATCAACTGCGCGTGCTGCTCAACCGCCTGCGCGCGATCAGGCAATACGCCGCCGGGCAGGGCCACGCGCCGGATGCAGACATCCAGTACACGGCGCTCTCGGCCACGCTTGCCGACCCCGGCGCAGCAGCCGCCCGCTATTTCCCGGCTGCGCAGGCGATCCGGGTGGAGGGCAGGCACGCAGTCGAGGCAGAATATGTTTACCTTTCGCCGGACGGGATCGGCGAACTGAGCGTGTATCTACAGGCTTTCCGCTCGAGAGGCTGGCGCAAGGCAATCGTGTTCTGCAACAGCCGCTCTGAAGTAGAGAGCTTCGCGGCGGCTGTCCGGCGGCAGTCTCCTTTTGGGGACGCGGTCTATGTGCATTACTCGAATATCGAAGCCCAGCGCCGCCTGGAGATCGAGCAGCAGTTTGCCGCCGGTGAAGCCGCGATTTGTTTTGCGACCAGCACGCTCGAACTCGGCATCGACATCGGCGATATCGACGTGGTGATCCTGATCGGCCCGCCGGGGGACAGCAGCGCGTTCACCCAGCGCACCGGGCGCGGCAACCGCCGCAGTGGAGATTTACGGGTCGCCTGCTTCTATCGCACGCTGCTGGAGGAGATCATTTTCAGGATACTCGTCGAGCATGCCCACTTTGGCGACAGCCCCGGCGGGTTTCTCCCTTCGACTGCCGTCCAGCAGGTTTTTAGCCTGGTCAAGCAAAGTCCCACCGCTGCGGTGCGGCTCAACACCATCACCCCGTTATTCGATGGGCTGCTGGAACCCGGACAGGTCGAGGCGGTGCTGAACCATCTACAGCAGACCGGTTATCTACAACCCGGCAGGCCCGGCGAATGGCGCGCCGGGCCGGAACTGAACCGGCTGGTCGACGAGCAGGCCAGCAGCAGGCCCGGTTTGAGCATCTACAGCAATATCGACATCACCCCGGCCCGGCTTGAAATCCGCAATCAATATACAGGCCGCGTGATCGCCCAGGTCGAGCGGCAGTGGCTGGATCAGCCCACGCTGACGCTCGAAGGCCGCCCGGTCAGCGTCGAGTGGATCGACGGCGAAGCGCTGTGGGTTACACCGGCCCCGGCGGAGCAGGAGGCGGGGAAGCTGTTTTACCGCTCCGGGAGAAAGCACCTGTCTTACCCTGTCGCCCGGAGGGTGCCGGGCAAGCTCGGTTTGCCGCCCGACGCCGCGCCGCTGGTCGAGACGCCGGAAGGCTGGTGGTGGTTCCACTGCCTGGGCGATGTGTACGGGCTGCTGCTCTTCAACCTGCTCCGCTTCCGGTGTACGGTCGAGAAAACGGCGGAGCCGGGTTTGTGCCTGCGTCTGGCCGAGAGGCCCTTGCAGCCGTTCGGGTGGACGGCGTCGCAGGTCACAGGCTGCTTGAAGGAGGATTTCCGGCGCTACGAGAAAATGCTGGCGCTGGGGGTCTTTCAGCGGTTCCTGCCGCCCGATCTGCGCTGCCGGGCGGTCGTCGAACAGGTGAATGTCCCGCGTTTTCTGGGGGCGCTCGATGCGCTGCGATTCATGTCCGCGCCCGAAGCAGCGATAGAAGACCTGTTCCGGCTGCTTGATCCGGTGGATCATCGCCCGGGGCTGGAGCCGCCGGGTTAAAGGGAGATCAGCAGCGAGCGCGGGATGAGACAGACCGGGAAGGCGGGGACAAGCCCCGGTCCTTGTGACCCCGTCAGAAGTGTTTCTGGCAGAGTCTTCCATTTTGGATAATATCGGGCAGGCATTTCAAGGATATGACTTCTGCCGGAGATTGACGTATGGTTATCCCAATCCCTGATTCTCACAAAGACCTGATCGAAGGCCCGGTTTCTGTGGTGTTCAGCACCGTGATGCCCGACGGCCAACCGCAAAGCACCGTCGTGTGGTGCAACTACGACGGCAGGCATGTGCTGATCAACACCATGACCCGCTTCCAGAAGGCGAAAAACATGCGGGCCAACCCGCGAGTGACCCTTTTCGCCTACAGGCCGAGCGACCCTCTGCGCTGCATCGAAGTGCGTGGAACGGTCGTCGAGATGACCGAGGAAGGCGCAATGGAGCACCTCGATCAGTTGGCGGTGTTATACACGGGAAAAGCCCCGTACTTCGGCGAGGTGCTGCCCGTCGAATGGAAAGAGCGCGAAACGCCCGTCCTGTGCAGGATCGCCCCCACCCATGTCGTCGTCATGGGCGGCGACTCCGATTGATGCTCGGAATCTCAGGCAAGGAGTCTGAAAATCATGACCGCAGTCATTCCTGATTCCCATCGAGACCTGCTGGCGGCACCGAATCACGGCGTGCTGACCACCCTGATGCCCGACGGCCAGCCGCAGTCTTCCCTCGTCTGGCTCGATTACGATGGCGCGGTTGTCCGGGTCAACACCACCCGCGAACGCCAGAAAGGGAAAAACCTGCTGGCAAATTCCAGGGCAACGCTGCTGGTGATCGACCGCGACGACGCGGGGCGCTTCATCGAAATTCGTGGGGAAGTAGAGATCGTCGAAGAGGGGGCGCTGGAACATCTCAACGAAATCACCGCCCAATACACGACGAGGCTCTACTACGGCGGCATATTCCCGCTCGAAAAACAGCACCGGGAAACCCGGATCATCTGTAAGCTGCATCCCCGGAAGGTGAACGTGGATGCCATCCATAGTTAACAGGGCTTCCGCTGCCCTGCATACAAAAAATGACCCTGCCAGAATTCGCTCCGGCAGGGGTTTTTTTCTTCAACCCATTGATCTCTACAATTTGCCGGACTACCCGACCTCTCTCTCCAGGTAGGCCCGCGTGAAATCCTGAACGGGGTTGTCGAAAAGCTGCGAGGCCGTCCCCTGCTCGATCACATCGCCCAGCCAGAGGAAGATCACGTAATCGGCCAGCCGCCGGGCCTGATCCAGGTCGTGGGTGACCATCACAATCGTGTAATTCGGCGTGAGGGTGCGCAGCAAATCCTCGATCCCCCGCGCCGAGATCGGGTCGAGCGCCGAGGTCGATTCATCGCACAGCAGGATATCGGGTTCGATTGCCAGCGCCCGCGCCAGGCACAAGCGCTGCTGCTGCCCGACCGACAGTTCGGTCGCCGGTTCCTTCAGGCGATCTTCCACTTCGTCCCACAACCGGGCCGCCTCCAGGTGAGACTGGACGATCTCGTCCCATTTGGACCTGGAAACGCCGTGAATGCGTGGGCCATAGGCAACGTTGTCGTAGATCGACATGGGCAGCGGGTAAGGCTTCTGCGCCAGCAGCCCGATCCGGCTGCGAATCTCGGTCACGTCCACGTCGGTATCGTAGATGTCCACGTCGTCGAACAGCACCTGCCCGCTGACCTTTACCTTTGGGCCTAACTCGACCAGCCGGTTCAGGCTGCGCAGCAGTGTCGTCTTTCCACAGCCCGATGGCCCGACAATCGCCGTGATGCAGCGCCGGGGGATTTCCGCGTTGATGTTCTTGAGCGCATGCTGGGAATCAAACCAGACATCCAGGTTGCGAATAGAGATATGGGGACTCGGTTTATACATCTTAAATTTTTTCTTCCTTACTCGACCTTGAACCTACCGTTCGATTCGTTTCTTTGACTTCCTGCCTACCGGATGACGTACTTCCCCAGCACCTTCATCGACAGGCGTGCCAGCAGGCTGAACACCAGCACCAGCATCATCAAGACCAGCGCCGACGCATACGCGCGTTCCTGCACTTCCGGCAGGGGCGTGTTCAACTGGAAGAATACCGCCAGCGGCAGCGACGCGACCGGCCTCAGCAGCGACTGCGGCATGTTGTCGGTGTAGCCAGCCGTGAACAATACCGAGGCGGCATCGCCGATGCCGCGCCCGAAGGCGAGCAGCACCGCCGTCACCAATCCGGGAATCGCCTGCCGCAGCAGGATCACCGCCAGTTCGAGCCGGGTAGTGCCCAATGCGCGCGTCGTCTCTTTCAATTCGGCGGGGATCATGCGCAGGACTTCGTCCATCGTCCGGGCCAGGATCGGCAGTTCGACCAGCGCCAGCGCAATGACGCCGCCCAGCAGCGAGGCCCGCAGCCCCATCAGCAGCATGAGCGTGAAGCCAAACGCCCCGTAGACGATGCTGGGGATGCCCCACAGCACGTCGAGCGCCAGCCTGACCATATTGACCCATCGAGATCGCCCGGAGTAGGCATGCAGGAAGATGACCACCGGCACGGCCAGCAGCAGCGAGAGCAGCGTCGCGCCCAGTGCCAGCAGCAGCGATCCCGTGATCGCGTTGAGAATGCCCCCCTCCTTGCCGAGGTAGAACCCACCCTGTGGGGCCTGGGTGAGCATCTGCCAGCTCAAAGCGCCCATCCCCTTCCAGGTGATGCTGACCACGATCATCCCCAGCACCGCCACGACGATCAGCAGGCTGCCGCGCATGATCCACTTGACGATGGCTTCTTCCAACCGGCGTCTTTTCTGGCGATTCATGATGCCCTCTCCGTCAGGCGGGCCAGGATTAACTGCGCGCCGATATTGAACATCAGCACGACGATCAGCAGCAGCAGCGCCGCGCCCATCAGCGCCGCGTCGTACATCGGGATCGACATCATTTCACCGTAGTTGTTGGCGATCAGCGCGGGCAGCGGGTAGGCCGCGTCGAACAGCGAATGCGGGATCTGCACCACGTTCCCGACCACCATCATCACCGCCAGCGTCTCGCCGAACGCGCGTGAAAAGCCCAGCACGATGGCGGCGATCACGCCCGGCAGCGCCTTCCGCAGGATGACGAACTTGGTCGTTTCCCAGTGAGTCGCCCCCAGCGCCAGCGACGCCTCGCGCATCCCCTGGGGGACGGTTCGCAGCACCTCCTCGATCACCGAGACGATGATCGGGAAGACCATGATCGCCAGCACGATCCCGCCCGCCAGCAGGCCGTAGCCGGTCGGGTTGTTGTAAGCCAGGAACGGGATGCTCTTGCCCAGCGTCGACCCGATCCACACGCCCACCACGTCCCGGATGAACGGCACGACGAACAGCACTCCCCACAGGCCGTAGACCACCGAGGGGATGCTCGCCAGCATGTCGATCACCGGTTTGAAGGTGGCCCGGATCGCCTGTCCGTATTCGGCCAGGTAGATCGCGCTGAAGATGGCAAACGGCACCGCCAGCAGCATCGCCAGCAGCGTGACCATCAGGCTGCCCGCGATGAACGGCCCGAACCCGAATATCCCCCTTATGGGGTGCCACGTGCTGGAAAAGAGCAGTTCGGCCAGCGGGCGGCTGCTCAGGATCGGCCAGGCGCGGGTCAGCAGCACCGCGCCCATGACCAGCGCCAGCAGGCTCACACAGGTGGTGACCAGCCGCATACTGTGTTCCGCGGCCATGTCTTTCCAGTGACGCCACAACCGGTGTCCCTCTCGCGGGGAGAGGGACCCGGCTATGCCTGGCACATCAAGGATTGACGTTTGCTTATAGGTAGTGTTTTCCATCTGATCGCTTCCTCAGTTCACCTGACAACAACAACCGCACAGTTATTGATTCAGCGCGTCGATGCCCTCTTGCAGCACCTCATCGGTCAGATTTACGTAGCCCACCTCGTCGAGGAAGGCCTGTCCATCGGTCAGTACCCACTGCATGAATTCTTTTGCCGCGCCCTCTGCTGCCCCATTGGTGACCAGGTACAGCGTCCGCGAAGGGGGCGAGGGGTAAATCCCGGCGGCAATCGCCGCTGTCAGATCGCCTTTGGTCGCGTAGAAGTCCTCGTCATCGGTGATCTGCCCGTCGCCGTTGATGTCCATCGGGATAATGGCGATCCCCTCGACCGGCTCTTGAGTGGCAGCATCATATGCAAAGTTCAGGTTGTTGAAGCCGATCCCCAGTTCATCCTGGCGCACGGCCTCGGCCAGTCCGGGGTCGCCCTGAACGGCAATCCCTGACAGGTCCTCCTGGGCTTCGCCGCCCAGGTAAAGCGCCCATACCTCCGCCGCCCCGCACGAGTCGGCCCGCGAGAAAACGTGGATTTCGTCCTCGTTGCTGCTGCCTACCAGTTCGCCCCAGGTAGTGACGCTTCCATCTAACCAGACAGCCGCACCCTTCTCCGGTGTGATGCCGGTCGCCAGCAGGTCATCGAGAACCGGGTTGTTGGCATTGATCGTTGCCAGGACTGCATCTTTTGCTACCCCAATCGGGACAGCGCCCTGGTCGGCTTCTTCGGGGCGCACTTCCCGAGAAACCATCGCAATGTCGACCGCACCGGCCAGTACGTCGCTCATCCCCTTACCGGCTCCCCCGGCCTGGATATCGAACTGCACGTCGGGATGAAGCGCTTTGTATTCTTCCGACCAGCGGATCACCATCGGGTAGAGGGCGAACGCGCCGGAAACGGTAATCGTCTGCTCTCCCTGCGCCGCCGCGCCGCCGCCGCACCCAACCAGCGATAGGGCAGCGACCAGGGCGGTGAACAGCAGGAGTATTTTTTGCCACGTTTTGATTTGAATAGACATCATCAAGACCTTTCCATTTTTATCGATTTGTTTGCAGGGCCGGTCGGTAAGGCAGGAGTGGTATCTCCGGCTTAACAACCAGCAGGGGGTAACGTTTGTGCAGCGTTTCACCGGCGATGTAGCCCCAGGTTTGCTGGATGAACTCGCCGTGCGCTTCGGCTGCAACCGCGATCAGATCATAGTCGCCTTCGTCAATCTCCTTGATGATCTGGCTGTCGGGGAGGCCCTGCCGCAGCTTGATGAACCCTTTGATCCCGGCATCGTTCAACTGGCAGGCGCAGTCGGCAATATGCTTGTTCAACGTACTTTCCGGGGAAAGCAGCGTCGTGAACCCCCGGCTGATCCGGGGCTTGCCTTTGTTCTCGCCGGGCTGCGGCGGCTCGACCGCCAGCAGCGTAACGCTCGCCTGTGCCGCCTGCGCCAGCGGGATGATCCAGTCCAGCACCTTGTTATCCGGCGAATGCCCGCGCAGGACCAGTAAAATGTGATGCAGCGGCGGCTGCCGGTCGAAAACCAGCAGCAGCGAAGTCGCCGATTCTTTGATCAGGTGTGACAGATCGCGCGGCTCGGACGTGCGGATGACCGTCAGGCTGAAATTGCCCTTCCGGGCGGCGTCCAGGGCCACGTCGAGGCTGCCCTGGCTGGCGTCGAGTTGGGTAACCGGCGCTGATAAAATCCCGGCGAGCAGCTCAATCGGCTGTGACGCCTTTTGAGAGTCGGCCAGTTCGTTCCAGAACAAAATCTGGGTGGACTCGCTCTGCCCGGCCCACAGTCGATCCAGCGCTGCCCGGATTTCGTCGACAGCGCCATGCAGCGCCACGATCTCCGACCCCAGCACGCTTTGCAGCACGGTGCGGGCGGTCTGATCGTCGGGATGGGCCATCACGATGCTGATGACATCCTCGTCCTGGCCCAGCGGCAGCGCCAGGTAATAGTAGGCGAGGCCCTTCGGCAGCCGCCGGGCCAATTCCGGGTCAATCGAGACGTTTTGCAGTGACAGATGTGGATGATACGACCCAACCATGACTTTACATCCTCCTGACTGTCAGTATAACCGGGGAGAGGATGCAAGTCAGTCATGAAGCTACAACGGCCTGGTAACAGGCCGGTAACGCTTTTTGGACGGGTTCAGGGGGCTAAAGCCGCCGGGCTAAAATTGATAGGTCGCCTTCGGCGACCGGTGGGCGCAGCACGCTGCGCCCGTACGCGATGGATCACATTATTCCAGGCCAACTCGGATCGCCCCCGGAATGGAGGAGATGGCGAACCATAGGTTCGACAGAGGGGGAGAAAGCTTACGGCGTATCCGACGCAATCGTATACCCGACCCCCGGCACGGTTTCGAGAAAGGTCGGTGCGGAGGGGTCGTCCTCGATCTTGCGGCGCAGGCGGTAGACCAACTGCTTGAGCGCGGTGCGGTCGGTGCCATACGGCCCCCATACAGCGGTGATCAGCGTGTCGGTAGGCACGACATGCCCGCTTTCGAGCATCAATATCTCCAATAACCGGCATTCGAGAGCGCTCAACTGCACCGGGTCGAAGCCCGGGCGGTGCAGCTCCAGCCGCTCCCGGTCGAGGGTCATCCCGGCAGCCGTCAATGGGCCGGGGATCACCGTGCTGCCCAGCCGCCTGAGCGCCGCCTGGACGCGGGCCAGCAGTTCGCGCGGGCTGAACGGCTTGGCGATGTAATCGTCGGCTCCGAGTTCCAGCCCACGCACCACGTCGTCCTCGTCGCTGCGCACGCTGAGGATGATGATCGGCGTTTCGGACCGGCTGCGAATCTGCTGGCATACCGACAGCCCGTCGAGCTTCGGCAGGTTCAAATCCAGGATGACCAGGTCAGGGCTTTCCGACTGCCACTCGTCGAGCGCCGCCTGCCCGTCATAGGCCGACGACACCTCGTAGCCCGCCTGCCGCAGGGTATAGGACAGCACCCCGGACAGCGCCAGGTCATCTTCTACGATCAGCACCTTCACCCTTCACCGGCTCCTTTACTCATCGGGATCGTAAACCAGAAAATCGATCCGCCCCCCGGACGCCCATCGACGCCGATCTGCCCGCCGTGCCCCTCGACAATCGCCTTGGCAACCGACAATCCCAGCCCGATGCCGTATTGTACCTCACCCGTCGTATCCAGCCGCATAAAGCGCCGGAACAGGTTCTTGCGATCTTCGATCGGGATACCCGGCCCCCGGTCGGCGATGGCAATCCGCAGGTCGTTTTCCCCGCATTCGATGCTCACGTCGATTGGCCGACCGACCGGCGTGTACTTGCTGGCATTTGACAGCAAATTGACCAGCACCTGGGACAGGCGGGCCGGGTCGCCGTCAATGGGCGGGATGTAGGTCGGCTCGACGAGCGACAGGAGCTGCCGGCGACCGGCCAAAAGCGGCTGCATGACGCCGATGGCTTCGGCCACGATGTGGTTCAGGATAATCGGGCGGCGGTAAATGGAGAAGCGCCCGGCTTCGATGCTGCTGCTTTCGAGCAGGTTGTTGATCAGCGTTTGAAGGTTCAGCAGGCTCAACCGCAGCGAATCGATCAACTCTTCCAGGTCGGGCTGGTTGGTCAGGTCCAGCCGGTCCAGCAGCAGTTCGACGGAGGCGCTCAGGGCCGCCAGCGGGGTGCGGAACTCGTGGGTGATGTTCGCCAGGAAATACGAGCGCATCCGCTGGGTGGCCTCGTCTTCGGTGACATCGCGGAAGACCAGCGCCACCTGCACGGCGTCGCTGCCGGGCGGGGCGAGCCGGGCACCGGTGACGGCCAGCAAAGCCGTCCGCCCCTCGCGGGTCCTGATATCGATCCGGGTTCTGCCGCCGCGCGGAGGAATGTGATCGAGGAACTCGCCTTCTCCGCTGTCCGACAGGCGGAAGATGGCATTCAGCGGTTTGCCGAGAACTTCCTCCTGTGAGCAGCCCATGATATTTTCCGCGCCCTCGCTGAAAAAAGTGATGTTCGCCTGCGTGTCGAAGGTGACCACTCCCTCGACAATCGACTGGATCAGGCTTTCCAGCCGGGATTTCGACCGCGACAACTCGTCAAGGGTGCGGAGGATGCTCGCCCGGCTTTCTTCCAGTGTCGAGGCAAGCGTCGTCACCTCGACGGGCTGCGGCGGGATCGGGATCGGCGATGTCAGGTTGCCCTGGCTGATCTCTGCCGCCGCGTCGACCAACTGCTGGATCGGGGCGGTGATGCGCCGGGCGATCAGCCAGCCCAGCATCGAGCCGAACACGATCACCAGCCCGGTGCTGATCAGCAGGATCAGGCTTCCGCGCCGGTTTGCCGCGAGCAGATTGGTCACCGGCAGCGCCACCTCCATCACGGCAATCGGCTCCCCCTGCACGTTGAACAACGGGAACATGCTGGCATAGTAGCGGGTACCGTCGAAAACGAACTCGTAGGTGGTTCCCCTGGCCGCGCCGATCACCTGGGACGAGACATCGAGATCGCCCCGCTCCGGCTGGATACTTTTCAGGCTGGTTGCCACCCGCGCATTGTTCAGAATGATGCCCTGGACATAGTCGGTTTCTTCCGCCAACTGCGCCACGAATTCGCTGTCGATCCGCTTGCCCGCCGAAACGTACCCCAGCAGTTGATTGGTCTGGATATCCTTGATGGGCTGCACGGCAGCCATCACCAACTGCTGGCCGGTTTCGTCGATCCAGTAGAAGGCGGTGCCGGAGGTCAGCAGCAAGGGCGGCCCGGCTGGTGAAGCCTCGCTGCCGGTGAGAGGTTCCCCGGTGGGGCTGTAGATCATCATCATGTCCAACCCTGCGCCGGATTGAAGTTCGCGCAAATAAGCGGGCAGATCGGCCAGGTCGCCGTTTTGCAGCATGTGCTGCAAGGTCGGGCGCTGCGCCACCAGCAGCACCAGGTCGGAGAGGCGCACTTTTTCAGAAGTGAGGCGCGTCTCGGTGATGCGCCGGGCGTCGTCCACGCGGGACCAGGCCTGCTTGTCGAGTTCGCTGCGGAACAGGGTGTAAGCCGGGATTCCGGTCGACATCGCCGCCGCCAGGACAATCCCGATGAAAGACATGATCAGCCGCGTGGCTAAACGCGACCGGTTGTTCTTGACTATACGCTGCATGATTCTTTTCTCGCCGGTCTCCCCGGCAGTCGGTCAGCACGCCGTCTATTCTACATAAGCTTGCCATATAATGAAATCACACCATGAAGCAGGGCCAGTGGGTTGGCGCAGACTGACACGGGTATGGCGTTACATCGAATAGATTGCAAACTCCAATATCCTCAGGAATTCTATCCGAAAGCAGGGAACGATGATCCACAAGTAGTATTGCTGGTGGCAGGGAAGGCCGGTATACTGTTGGCATTCTGATTTCTGACAGACGCCAACCGCTGCCCGTACAGGTGAGCGTTGGATCATACAGCACAGCTTTCACCCCATCACCGGCCATTTCTCACATAACCGTTGGTGGGGGTTTTTGTACGGCAGTTGCCGGGTTTTGTCCGACGATAAGGGATAATTGTGACCAAGCAGAAACGCTATTTTCGCCAGGTTCTTTCAAAACTTTTGATCGGCAGGCCGCTTGAGACGCAGGCGCTGTCGCACCAGTCCGTCTCCAGGCTGATTGGCCTGGCAGTTTTTGCCTCGGATGCACTCTCTTCGACCGCCTATGCGACCGAGGAAATCCTGATCATCCTGGCGCTTGCCGGGACCGGTTCGGCGGTGCTGGGATTGTCGCTGCCAATCGCGATTGCCATCGCCGTCTTGATCGTCATCGTGACCGTGTCGTACCGCCAGACGATCTACGCCTACCCCAACGGCGGCGGCGCGTACATCGTCGCCAGGGACAACCTGGGCGAGATTCCGGCCCAGGTCGCCGGGGCCGCCCTGCTCACCGACTACATCCTGACGGTTGCGGTCAGCATCACGGCAGGCGTCGCCCAGGTGACTTCGGCGTTCCCGGCATTGATTGCCTACCGGGTGCCTCTGGCGATTGGAATCATCCTCCTGATGATGATGATCAACCTGCGCGGGGTCAGGGAAAGCGGCACGATTTTCGCCATTCCCACCTACTTCTTTCTCGGCATGATGTTTCTGACACTGATCATCGGGGCAGTGCGGTTTGCGACCGGGACGCTGCCGGTCGTGACCGGCGTCAAAGAGATCGAGGTAGTGGCTGCGCCGCTGACCCTGTTCCTCCTGCTGCGCGCTTTTTCGAGCGGCTGCACCGCCCTGACCGGCATCGAAGCGCTCTCGAACGGCATCACCGCCTTCAAAGAGCCGCGCAGCCGGAACGCCGCCTCCACGCTGGTGTGGATGAGCAGCATCCTGATTACGTTGTTTCTGGGGATCACTATCCTCTCCCACCAGATTCAGGCCCTCCCCAGCGAAACCGAAACGGTCATTTCCCAGTTGGCGCGGACCGTCTACGGGCGGGGATCGGCGCCCTACCTGCTGACGATTGCCGGGACGATGCTGATCCTGATTATGGCGGCCAACACCAGCTTCGCCGATTTTCCCCGGCTGGCGGCGCTGGCCGCCGGTGATGGCTTCCTGCCCCGGCAGTTGACCTATCGCGGCAACCGGCTGGTGCTCTCCTGGGGAATCGTCGGGCTGGCGCTGTTTGCGAGTATTCTCGTGTTTATCACCGGGGCACAAACCACAGCACTGATCCCCCTCTATGCAATCGGTGTTTTCATGAGCTTTACTATCTCGCAGACCGGGATGGTCGTGCACCTGTGGCGGCTGGGCAGGTTGAAACCCGGCGAACAGGTGGAGGGCTATGAAACCACCCTGGAATATGACCCGGCCTGGCGCTTCAAGATGATCCTCAGCGCGGTGGGCGCGTTTTGCACATTCGTCGTGATGATCATCTTTGGGGTCACGAAGTTCATTTCCGGGGCCTGGTTCGTCATCATCCTGATCCCGTTCCTGGTGCTGGTTTTCTTACGCATTCACCAGCACTACCGGCAGGTCGCCCGCTCGCTCTCGACCACCACCACGCTTGAGGCTACCCACATCCGGCCAATCACTACCCTGGTGCTGATCGATGATGTCCATGCGGGGACGCTCCGCGTGTTGAACTTCGCCCGCTCGATGGGGCATCCCTGGCAGGCGGTGCATATCGCCGTCAACCCGGAGAAAGCGGAGCGCACCCAGGCGAAGTGGAAGGCGCTGGTCGGCGAGCCGGAGTTGATTGTCATCCCGTCACCCTATCGCCACCTTGCCGCGCCGCTGCGTGAATATGTCGAGGAGCTGCTCGTCCAGAACCCGGAGAGTTTCGTCCACATTGTCATGGGCCACCTGGCGATGGACAGCTTCTGGGAGCAGGCACTGCATCAAAACAGCGCTTTCGTCTTCAATGTCGCCCTGACCGGGTTGGATCGGGTGGTCTTTACGCAGATACCCTACCAGATACGCGATGGCGTACTGATAAACGTGGCCCGCCGCTATCCTGATGAGCCGGTTTGAATCTGGCGGCAGGGTGCGCGGATGGTATAATGGAGCCTGTAGGGGCGGTGGCGGAATGGCAGACGCGGCGGACTTAAAATCCGCTTCCTCCGGGAGTGTGGGTTCGACTCCCACCCGCCCTATATAAGGGGAGCCATATCGAACCGGAAAGGTTCAGATATGGCTTTTTCGATTCACACGGAAAACGGTCGTGGTGATTTTCATCACGAAATCGACGATGATCGTGACGGTTATCATCACAATATTGATGATAACCGTTCGGCAAAAGGTATCATCCTCGACGACTGTGTAACGGCAGAGACTGCCGCAGCACTCACGGGATATCACATCCAATACATCCGGCGTCTGGCGTACGATGGCAAGCTGGAGGCATTGCGTGTTGGCCGGGCATGGTTGATCAGTCTTGATTCCTTACGCCGCTATCTGCGTCAGGCAAGACGTATGGATGACGGACGCTGCGGGCCACGAAACAATGCCACGTTAACCGAAACTTTCTTATTAACCGGTCGAAATACCGGCGTATAGTGCCAGTTATCTGAGGGAGTAGTGCGTGGTGCGATAAAGTAGAAAATGAAATTAGCAAATCTCAAGTTCAAATTTCGGTAATGCCCGCGAATGTGGGAGACAGTTCGAATGGGACTTCGTGGCGAGGTATACTGCGGCTCTTTGAGCCGGAACGATACCCAAACCTGCCATGAAACTCAACCCGACGCCGTTAGAAATAATGATATTCCTCGCAGTCAGTATCGCCCTTCACCTTTTGGATGCGCTGCGGGAAGCGGATCCGCTGTTGGTGGGAAGAGCTGTAGAAGAAGCACCGCAGCCTACGGTAGCTGAAGCCGAAATCACCAGAAGCCTGTCCGCGTTGCAAAGAGGATACCATGCCCTGAGCGTCCCCTGGCAGGAAGTAAAAGGCAAAGCCGGGCGTAAAAAGACAAACGATACGAAGGGCTATGCCTGCATGAATCCGCGCTGCGCCTGCTGCTGGCTCAGGGATTTGCCGGGAAGGTCCAGACCTCGTATGTCGAGCGAAACCACCTGACTCTGAGACACTTGATTGCCGCCCTGTCATGGCGCACCTGGTCGATAGCCTGTGATATCTACCACTTGTGGCTGCATACCATGTGGGGCGTTTGTTATTACAACTTCATGCGGGTGAATATGCTTTGGAAGTTCGCGTGCGAGGACCCAGTACAACGTCTCCGGACACCGGCTATAGCTGCTGGGCTGGTCAAACGGCCCTGGTCGGTGTCTGATTTCATGCTTCTGCCGCTCCCGAAGGGATTGCTGGATATTTCCCCTTCGGGTGACGCGAGCTTATCTGGTGGCAAAAAGTCTGCCAGTTCGGTGGGATGGAACCCCCTGCCTGGTGAACATAATTTGTCTCCAAACGAGCTTTCCACCGGGCAAAATCAATTATCCCGCACCTTATACGGCGTTACCGGTGAACCATTTTCATATCTTTAAGGAATAGTCATCATATGATTAGTCTACAAGCTGATGAGATTATGCGAATTAGCGTAAAGATCGCCGAGCCTGAAATAGTAGGCCCAACTGGTAGGGGCAAACTTCAGGTTATTCCCATTGTTGGGGGAACCTTCACCGGTGCAAAGATAAATGGCACAGTGGTGCCAGGTGGAGCAGATTGGAATACAACCCGGTATGACGGTTTAACCCATGTGTTTGCAAAGTATTTATTGGAAACCAGTGATGGCGAATTCATCGCCATTGAAAACGAAGGTCTGATTGATCCGAATTCGGAAACTGTTATAAAAACAAAGCCCACTTTTATGGCAAACAGCACTGGGGAATATCGTGATCTTAACCACGGGGTCTATGTGGGTGAGCTCTCTGAAACCCCAAACGAAAAGGACAGCGTTGATATCGTCATCTACAAATTGCGGTGATTACTTCCAATTTTTCATAAGAAACGGGTGATAGAAAATGCCATTGACTTTTGATTTACCAATCGAACAGTTAGAAACCTATCAAGGCAAAAATCCACGCCCATATGACTTTGACACATTCTGGGACAAGAGCCTGGCCGAAATGCGATCGATTGATTCGCAGGTTGAATTAATACCGTCTGAATTTCAGGTATCAAGTGCCGAATGTTTTCACCTCTATTTCACTGGGATTGGAGGGGCACGTGTACACGCCAAATTGTTGCGTCCCACAAAAGCTCTTTCCTCTCACCCTGCCGTCTTGATGTTCCATGGTTACACGGGTGATTCTGGCGATTGGTCAGATAAGCTTGGTTATGTTGCCGCAGGGTTTACTGTCGCGGCATTAGACTGCCGAGGCCAGGCGGGATTATCAGAAGATAGAGGTGGTGTCATCGGCAACACACTTCACGGCCATATTATTCGTGGGCTGGATGATGCTTTAAAGGGTTCACCAGAAAAAATGCTCTTCCGGCAGATATTTCTCGATACGGCCCAACTCGCCAATATCGTTATGGAAATGCCTGACGTGGATGCGAACCGTGTTGGCGTGACGGGGGGCAGCCAGGGAGGAGCCTTAACCATAGCCTGTGCTGCCTTGGAACCTCGAATAAAACGTGCTGCTCCGGTATTTCCTTTTTTGAGCGATTACATACGGGTTTGGGAAATGGATCAGGCAAAGGATGCCTATAGGGAATTACAGGAGTATTTTCGCCACTCAGACCCCACCCATAAACTCGAAAGTGTAATATTCGAGAAGTTGGGCTATATCGACATTCAATTCTTGGCACCTCGCATCACGGCAGAGGTACTTTGGGGAATTGGTTTAATGGACACAATTTGCCCTCCGTCCACACAGTTTGCTTCTTACAACAAAATCACATCGCCCAAGACAATGGTCATATACCCTGATTTTGGACATGAGCCATTACCAGGTTTTTATGATCAGGCCTTTCAATTCCTGATGGAATTGTAGATCTGAATCTGGCGTGGGTAGGTTGGATCATAAAACTACGCTTAAAGGGGTGTAAAATGTCCCGCTTTCAATGTTCTTTTCAATCAAAAGTATTACTCATTCCCACAACCATAACCGTAACTCTTCCGTTCCCTGCCTTCGATCCAGTAACGTCGGACGAGTCGCTTGAAGATATTTACGAGTCCAGGGAAAAATTCAAAACCCTGTACCTTCTTCATGGCGCATTCGGAGATTTCAACAATTGGTCTATATGTACCAGGGTGCAAGAATATGCTGACCAGCATGGGTTGGCGATGGTTATGCCGAGTGTTGGCAACAGCTTTTACGCTGACCTATTGCACGGTCCCCAATACTGGACGTTCGTGAGTGAGGAACTCCCCCGATTTGTCAGGTCGGTTTTTCCATTATCAGATAAACGGGAGGACAATTTCGCGGCGGGGATTTCCATGGGGGGATATGGAGCTTTCAAATTGGTGTTGAATAAACCAGAAAAATTCGCTGCGGGGATCAGTCTTTCCGGGGTATTAGATCTTGTTGCGGCGTTGAGAAACCCCATTCACCCGGTTTTTGATGTCGACGAGTATTATGGAGGCTTAGACAAACTCAAAGGTAGCCACAGTGATTTGTTCGCTCAACTCCAAAAATTGAAAAGGGAGGGTGTTTCCATTCCGAAACTCTACCTGGCTTGTGGTTTGGAAGATGAACTTTACGAAATGAACGTTAAATTTAGAGATTATGCAAACTCAAACTCTGTTGACCTAACCTATGAGGAAGGCCCTGGAGGACACACTTGTGATTTTTGGGATCAACATTTCCGGAGCGCTTTGGAGTGGCTAGATTACATCTAACTTGTATTTACCGCACGCCTTTACAAATACGATATCAAAGCTTTATTAACCCAACTTCGCTAGATTCTAAATTACAAAAGTGTGACGGGACGTTGGGATAATAAAGAATTCAAAGTGCTGGCACCCGATCTCAAGACGACATTACAAAACTTGTACTCGCAGAAGGGCATCAACGATGAAAAACCAAGTGCAGCTCATTACCTATGCAGATCGCCTGGGTGGCGGCAGCATAAGTACATTACACCGCTTGCTCAATGGACCATTGGCCGGGCTGTTTGGCGGTGTGCATATCCTTCCATTTTATTATCCCGTGAATGGAGCCGATGCCGGCTTCGACCCGATCGATCATACGATGGTAGACCCCTGCCTGGGCAATTGGGCTGATGTCAAAGCCCTGGGCCAGGATGTGGAATTGGTAGCTGACCTGATCGTCAATCATATTTCGGTCCAATCCCCACAATTCCTCGATTATTCCGAAAAGGGCGAGACATCGACTTATAACGGCCTGTTCCTGACCATGGACAGTGTTTTTCCCCACGGTGCCACCGAAGCCGACCTGCTGGCCATCTACCGTCCCCGGCCCGGCTTGCCTTTCATCAACTACACGCTGAAGAATGGACAAAAACGCCTGCTGTGGACGACCTTTACCGACGAACAGCTTGACATTGATGTGACCCACCCACAAGGCCAGGCTTATCTGCAAACAGTGATGCAAATGTTGAGCGAGAGTGGTGTCCACATGATGCGTTTGGATGCGGTGGGCTACGCCATCAAAAAAGCCGGCAGCAGTTGTTTCATGATACCCGAAACCTTTGCCTTCATCGACGCGATTACGCAGCAAGGCAAAGCCCTGGGGATCGAAGTGTTAGTCGAAATCCACTCTTACTATCGCAATCAGATCGAGGTCGCCCGCCAAGTAGATCGCGTTTACGATTTTGTGCTGCCCCCCCTGATACTGCACGCCATCTTCAATCGCAACGCCCTTTACCTGAAACAGTGGCTGGCGATCAGCCCTCGCAACGCCATCACCGTACTGGACACCCACGATGGTATCGGCATGATTGACGTTGGTGCCGACAGAGCCAACCCACAGGGCAATCCCGGATTGATCCCTCCGGCGGAGCTGGATGCTCTGGTCGAACAAATCCACATCAACAGCAATGGTCAGAGCCGCCAAGCTACCGGCCTGGCAGCCTCCAATCTCGATCTATACCAGATCAACTGTACGTTTTATGATGCCCTGGGGCGTAACGACCGCGACTATTTGCTGGCACGCGCTATCCAGTTCTTTGCCCCCGGTGTGCCTCAGGTTTATTACGTGGGTTTGTTGGCAGGCGAGAACGATATGGTCCTGCTCGCCAAGAGCGGTGTCGGGCGCGACATTAACCGCCATTACTACACCCCCGAAGAGGTTGAGAAGGCCCTTCAGCGCCCTGTGGTTCAGTCACTGTTCGAATTGATCCGTTTCCGCAATCAACATCCTGCATTCAATGGCACGTTTTGCCTGCCTGAAACTGAAGACTCCAAAATTGCCTTGCGCTGGGACAACGGTGATGACTGGGCATTATTGGAAGTAGATATGGCTTCAGGACGGTATCAAATTTCTAATAGCCCCTGCTAAACCCGGTCGCTTTATCCTCGGAAGAGAATCCAAGACGCAGAAGTCATTTACATCGATGCGGCATTCCGGTCGTGCGAGCATGAGTAGCTAAGGTGTCCATTGGAGATAAAAATACCACGACTCACCACCACCTTAAGCTTGGTTTTCCGACTCACCACCAACTTATGCTTCGGAATCGACGTTTTCTGATTTGGCCAACGGATCGCGTCAGGCACAGAATATATCGAAACGCGCCATCTTATGTTTCCACGTCCGCCATTATATGCTTCGAGCCGCAGGTGGGTGATTGCTGTACAATATAAGTCATTGGTAGTTGTCATCTACCACGCTCATTTTAGTTGTTTATAACGTTCATAAGCCTGATCCCAGGCAGCCGCATCTTCCGGTCGATAGGTATCCACAGCGAACGATTTTCTGACTATCTCCCGGCCCTCGGCCAGTGAATCGATCGCACCCATAGCGACAGCCTGCACCAGAATGTTACCGGTCGCGGTTGCCTCCACAGGGCCAGCGACGACCGTTTTACCAGTCGCATTCGCCGTGAACTGGTTAAGCAGTTGGTTCTGGGAGCCGCCGCCAATGATGTGGATCGTCGAATGCTCTTTCTCCAACAACCGGTCGAGTTGTTCAGCCACCCAGCGATACTCCATCGCCAGGCTTTCGAGAACGCAGCGCACAATCGCCCCTTTGTCCGCGGGTACTGCCTGGCCGGATTCTCGACAGTAGGATTGGATGGCGATAACCATATCTTCAGGAGCCAGGAAGCGGTCATCGTCAGGGTTGACCAGCGGGCCAAAAGCAGGGGCTTCGGAAGCCATTTTCGACAGCAGGTCGTAGTCATGATCGAATCCGCGCTGCGACCACTGGCGGCGGCATTCCTGCAATATCCACAAACCGACGATATTCTTGAGAAAGCGAATCTTATTAGCGACTCCGCCTTCGTTAGTCATATTGGCAGCGAGGCTGTCAGCATCGATCATCGGCTGATCAAGCTCCACACCCATCAAAGACCAGGTGCCTGAACTGAGATAGATATAATCCTGGCTGGAAGCAGGCACGGCTGCGACGGCGCTGGCCGTATCGTGCCCCGCGCCTGCAACCACGGATACCGTCGACAACGCCAGTTCGTCGGCAACCGTTGGCCGCAGTTGCCCCAGCACGGTGCCCGGTGGCACGATCTCGCCGAAAATGTGGGTTGGGATATCCAGGGTGGAGAGCAGATCGAAAGCCCAGGCCCGCTTGACCGGGTTGTAGCACTGGGTGGTGGTCGAGATGGTAAACTCGTTCGCCTTTTCCCCGGTCAGGAAGAAGTTGAATAAGTCTGGCATGTTCAGGAATCTTCTGGCAATGGAGAGCGCCGGATCATCCGCCTGCACCAGGGAGAACAACTGATACAGGCTGTTGAGCTGCATGAACTGGATGCCGGTGCTGGCGTAAACCTCATCGGAGGGGATGCGTTCGAAGACTGCCTCCATCATACCGTCGGTGCGATTATCGCGGTAGTGATAGGGATTGCCGATCAGGTTGTCATTGTTATCCAGCAAACCGAAATCAACGCCCCAGGTATCCAACCCGATACTGCGAATCCGATCACCTGCATAGTTGCGAGCCAATCGCAATCCCGCTTCGATCTCGTCCCACAGCCGCAGGACATCCCAATGCAACCCATCAGGCAGCCTGACTGCACCATTCTTGAAGCGATGCACTTCGTGAAGCGCCAATCCACCTTCCGTTAGATCGCCGACAATCACGCGGCCACTTTCTGCGCCAAGGTCAACTGCAATACAGGCAGAACCATCAGGTGCCATACCAGCCTCCTTTTGCGGGGGGGCAGGATCGCCCTGCCCCCGTTACAACAGTCTGGGACCTAATACCTTCCGTAAAGTGGGCCGAAATTCTCACATGCTCTAAAGTCTGCACCCTGTGGTTCCATTGCCCCAAATGCGGTCCATACGTGAGGCCGGAAAATACACGCTTCATCTACATTGTGCATATACACAGGGATACGCAAGATAGAAGCCAATGTGATCAGGTCTGCTCCGATATGACCATATGAGATCGCCCCATGATTCGCTCCCCAGTTGGACATCACACTATACACATCACTGAAAGGGCCGGTTCCTGTAACATTCGGAGCAAACCATGTAGTCGGCCAACTCGGGTCGGTGCGTTTATCCAGGACTTTATGCACTTCATCCGGCAGGTCAACGGTATAGCCTTCGGCTAGCTGTAACACCGGGCCAAGTCCTTTGATTAAATTCAAACGAGACATGGTAACCGGCATCCCACCACGAGAAACGTATTTACTTGACCAGCCTCCTCCCCGGAAGTACTCAGTGACCGAGGTATGCCAGGTGGTGGCGTCCAGGCATTTCTGCGCTTCTGCCGACGTGATTTCCCAGTATGGTTTCATGGCAGGCTGACCATCAATCTCCTGCTGCCCCGTACCATCCAGGGTTGCCGGGCCTGAATTGATCAGGTGTAAAATACCGCCCGATGCAACACCCTCCAAGTCGTATCCGGTAACACGTTTTACTGCGTCTGGACTCCAGTAGGTACGAACATCAGCAAAAATCTGGGCCGTACCCGTCAGCAGTTGTCCAAACAGCATGCAGATTCCATTCAAGGCATCATTTTCGGTCGCAACAATAAAGGGTTCGCGAATACCGTTCCAGTCAAACGACGTAGTCAGGATAGCTTCAAGAAAATCTCCGTTGGGATAATGATCCGTCCATTGACGCTGGCCCTGAAAACCACCAGCGACAGCATTGCGACCAAGAGCTTCTTCTCCATATCCCAGTTCTTCAAGCCTGGGGTTACCAATCATCAGGTCACGGGCGATCAAGGCCATCTTGACGGAGACAGCCCAATCTTCGTCCTTCTGTTCCCGGCTCCGCTGGTTTTTCGGCGGATTGCGATCCTCACCTTCTTTACAATTGGCTTTTACCCATGCCAGCGCCTGATCGAACTCGACCGGATCATAAATTCCTTCGTTCATACGGCGAGCGAATTCCGTCATGTCGATGGTTTCGACCCGCATTCCCAGATAACTTTCGAACAAAGACTGATCAACGATGGAACCGGCGATTCCCATCGAGACGCCACCCATTGATAAATAGGACTTACCTCGGATAGTGGCAGCGGCTAATCCGGCTCTTGCGAAACGAAGTAGTTTTTCCTGTACGTCTTCGGGGATAGTCGTATTTCCAGCGTCCTGCACATCACGGCCATAAATACTGAAGGCTGGCAGCCCTTTTTGAGCATGTCCGGCCATCACAGCCGCCAGATACACTGCCCCCGGACGCTCCGTTCCATTGAATCCCCACACAGCTTTTGGAATCAATGGGTCCATATCCATCGTCTCTGAACCGTAGCACCAGCACGGTGTAACAGTAATCGTGAGTCCCACATTTTCTCGAGCAAATTTATCGGCAGTTCTTGCTGCCTCGGTTACTCCGCCAATACACGAATCGGCAATGACGCACTCAACCGGCAGGCCATTGGCATGCCGCAAGTTCTCACTCAAGAACGCCACGACGGTTTGAGCCATCGTCATCGTCTGGTCTTCCAACGACTCGCGCACCCCTTCACGCCGTCCATCAATAGTGGGGCGAATACCGATCTTAGGCATATCTCCAACTAAACGATTCTGTGGTGG
>DAOUES010000351.1:0-10607 GCA_034430335.1 Anaerolineae bacterium
TTTCGGTGCATGCCGGGAGCGCCGTCCGGGTCGATGACAGCACACCGGCTGTTCCGCCCATCGTTCCGTCGGTGGGCTATATCCATCCAGGCATGGAAGAAACCACCGCAACCTTTGATTATCCGGGCGGCACCCCCTATGATTCGTCGAAGCATATCTATTCGCGCTACAGCGCGCCCAATCAAGCCCTGCTCGAAGAAGCCATCGCCGCGCTGGAAGGGGCCGAAGGCGCGGTCAGTTTCAGCAGCGGCATGGCGGCGATCCACGCGGCACTGCTGGCGCTTGTTGAACCCGGCGATGTCGTCGTCGCCGCCAACCAGGTCTATGGCCTGACCCGCACCCTGCTGACCTGGTTCGCCGAAATGATCGACATCGACCTGTACTTCGTCGATTTTCTCGACACCGATGCAGTGCAGTCAGCGCTGGGGACACTCGCCCCTGACCTCGTCGTCTGCGAGGTATTGACCAACCCGCTCGTGCGCGTGGTCGATTTGCAGGCAGTTGCTCAAATGGCCCACGATGTCGGCGCGGCGGTTCTGGTCGACAACACCTTTGCCACGCCCTACCTGCTCAAGCCCATCGAAGTCGGCGCTGATGTCGTCGTCCACTCCACGACCAAGTTCATCAACGGGCACGGTGACGTATTGGGCGGCATCGTGGTGGGTTCGGAAGAACCGATGCAGAAGGTTTACGGGTTCCGCAAGATGCTTGGAGCGGTCCCCGGCGCTTTCGACGCCTGGCTGACGCTGCGCGGGATGCGCACGCTGGCCCTGCGGATGCAGCAGTCCTGCTCGAATGCGGTTCAGATCGCCGCCTGGCTGGACGAGCACCCGGCCATCGAGCGCGTCTACTACCCCGGCCTGGACGACGATCCCTGCCACGCGGCAGCCTGCCGGTTGTTTCCCGCCGGACTGTTCGGCAGCATGATCGCCTTCGAGATCGGCGGCGTCGACCGGCAGGAGGTGTTCAAATTCGTCGATCACCTGCGGCTGATCAGCCCGGTCACCAGCCTGGGCGATATTTGCAGCATCATCCTTCACCCGGCCAGTTCGTCACACCGCACGCTGACGCCCGAACAATGCGCAGCGCAGGGCATCACCGAGGGCGTGCTGCGGCTGTCGGTGGGCATCGAGAACGCCGACGACCTGATCGCCGATATCGATCAGGCATTGAACGCCTGAACCGGGTGGCATGACCATGCAGCTTACGCTTCTCAACTGGCTGCTTGCCTTTTCTCCCCTGGCCGTGATGCTCGTCCTGATGCTCGGTTTCAAATGGGGCGGGAACCGGGCCGGGGCCGCCGGCTGCCTGATGGCGCTGCTGGTATCCATCCTGGCATTCGGCGCGGGGCCGCGATTGTTGGGCATTGCTGCGGCCAAAGCGCTGATCCTCAGCCTCGACGTGCTCTACATCATCTGGATGGCGCTGCTCGTCTTTCACGTTGCCGACGAAGCGGGCGCGGTCGATATCATCGCCGTGAAACTCTCCGGGCTGACCGGTGATCGCACCATGCAGGGGCTGATCCTGGGCTGGGTGTTCGTCTCGCTGCTGCAAGGCATGGGCGGATTCGGCGTGCCGGTCGCGGTCGTCGCGCCGCTGCTGGTTGGCCTGGGCTTCGGCTCGATCCAGGCGGTGATCATGGCCTCGATTGGGCATGGCTGGGCGGTGTCGTTCGGCTCGCTCGCTACGTCCTTCCTCGCGCTGCTGGCCGCCACCAATCTACCCGGCGAAATGCTCGCGCCCGATACTGCCCTGATGCTGGGGATCGCCTCGTTCTTCTGCGGCGCGATTGTCGCCGTTATCGGCGGCGGGTGGCGCGGCCTGCTGCGCACGCTCCCCGTGATCGGCGTTCTCGGCACGGCGATGGCCGTCACGCAGTACTTGCTGGTGATCAACGGCCTGTGGACGCTCGGCGCGACCGGCGCTTCACTGGCCGGGTTGGGCGTCACATTCGCGCTGACCCGCCTACCCCGCTTCCGGCAGGACGGGCCAGAGTCACCGGGAGCGCCCGAATCGCGTTCGCTGTGGATATCCCTTTCGGCTTACCTGGTGCTGATCGTGCTGGCCTTCGCCATCAACCTGATCCCGGCCCTGAAAAGCCTGTTCAACACCGTCCGGCTGACCGTCCCCTTCGCCGAAGTCTCGACTGCCGCCGGGTGGATCACCCCCGCCGAAACCGGGCGGCAGATCAGCCTGTTCGGGCATCCGGGTGCGATTCTGCTCTATGCCTCGCTGATCGCCTTCGCAATCTATTCACGATCCGGGTACTACAAACCGGGGGCGGCAAAGAGAATCCTCTCGAAGGTGGGAAAAAGCGGCGGGAAATCCAGCCTGGGCGTCCTGGCGATGGTCGGCATGGCGGTGATCATGACCCACGCAGGGATGACCAACCTGCTGGCACGCGGGATCAGCGAGAATGTCGGTGCGGCTCTCTACCCGCTCGCCGCGCCGTTCATCGGGACGCTGGGCGCATTCATGACCGGCAGCAACACCAGTTCGAACGTCGTCTTTGGGATGCTTCAACGGGAAACTGCCGAATACCTCGGCCTGAGCGTTTCGCTGATCCTGGGTGCGCAGTCGGCGGGCGGGGCGCTGGGGAGTGTCCTCGCCCCGGCCAAAGTGATCGTCGGGTGCAGCACGGTCGGGCTGGCCGGGGAAGAAGGCAAAGTGATCGGTAAGATGCTGCTCTACGGCCTGATACCGGTCGCCGTCGTCGCGCTGGTCGGCTGGCTGATAGCGATTGTCTAGCCGGTTTCAGCCGCATTCCTTCGCCGGTTTCGAATCGCAGAAGCGGCCATCGACGCACCATAGGCCGCCAGGATGATGATCGGGACGCTGGCAGGGGTGCGCATCCGCGTATCCATCGCGCTCGTCTGGGCAACCAGCGTCAGCCCGACGATGTAGGTGACCGGCACCCCGGCGATCAGGAAGACAGGCCAATCCCTGTTTCTGAACGACCGCCACAGGCCAAAGAGCATCAGCCCATACAGCACGACGTGATAGCCGATCTCGACCGGCCTGAACCAATCGGGCAGCGCGTAGGTCACGAACAGTAAGCGCCACGCGCCGGGCACCGTCCCGGCGATTGCAGAAGGCCAATAGTCGATCAATTTCTCGCGGGCCAGTCGGCCCATCGCGGCATACATCTCAGGTGAACCGGCCACCAGGAAATGCCAGGCGTCCTCCGCCTCGACTTTCGCCGCCGCCTGCTCGTCTCCAACTTCCCGGTACAGTTCGCGGACGTAGGCGACGTAAATATCCTCGGTGGGAACACCGGTCGCCAGGTGTTCCGCCGACGCCGCCCGCAGGAAAAGCAGGCTGAAATTCGTCTGTGTCGAATAGGTAAATGTGCCCTCGTAGCGCAGATTGCGCGCGCTCCAGCCCAGGTAAACGCCCAAACCCACCACCATCAACACCAGGGCGGGCCTCCACCACTTTTTCACCAGCGGGATCAGGATCAGCGGGGCGGCGGCCCAGAAATAGATCGCCGAGGGGCGGGTGATCATCGCCAGCGCCATCCACAGCGCGGCGAAAGCCAGATGCCCCCAGCGCGACTCCTGGATGAAGATCGCCAGGTGGAGAATGCAGGCGGTGAACAGGAGGTTGAACAGCGGCTCGGAAAGCAAAACCGCGCTGGCCGATACCGACGCCGGGTCGACGGCCATGACGATCCCGGCGAAGAGCGCGAACCGCTGCGGGTTTGTGACCCGCTCAGAGTGCGAGAACAGCCTCAGCGCCAGCAGATAGCCCAGGACCGGCGTCACGACGCCGAAGAGCGTTTGCAGCAGCGCCGCGTGAACCGGGCTACCACCAAGCCTGAGCACCAGTGCGACCGTCGCCGGGAAAAGCGGGGGCCGAGCGCCCATCAACCAGTAAGACAGGTCGCCAACCTGGTTCAGGTGGCGGGCCATCCCTAGCCAGCCGGGAACGTCGCTGCCGCCAAAGGCGGTGATCGCGTCGCCGCCAGATAGCCGGTACTCCCGGCAGTGCAAATAGAACAACACGCCGCGCAGCGCCAGCGAAAACAGGGCGACGATCAGAATATCTACATGACGTTTCCGGGGCACCGGCGGCGATCCGGTTTCGATGGTTGAGGTCATCGGCCTTCCTCTATGTTCGGTGAATGGGTTTCCCCCGACTGCGATCCCCGGTGGACGAGGTAAATCCCGCCCAGCGTCACCACGCCGCCGAGAAGCTGCCAGGGTGCGGGGAACTCGCCCAGGATCGGCATCGCCAGCAGCGCCGTCACGACGGGCTGCCCCAGGAGAGTCACCGACAGGTAATGGGTTGGAATGTGGCCGAAAGCATAGCTGATCAACAGCCAACCGGCCACGTGAACCACCAGCGCCAGCCCGACCAGCGCCAGCATGCTCCTGACCGGCAGGTTGATCAGCGAATGGCCCAGCGCCGACGATACGCCCAGGAAAACTACCGCGCCGACCGCCGTGAAGCCCCAGGTGTAGGTCATACTGTCGATCTTCTGCCGGGCGCGCCCGGTGACAAGCTGGTACAGCGCATAGGTCAGCCCCGCCGATGTCGCGATCAGGTCGCCGGGGTTGACCGGCGCTCCCCGGAACGATTCCACCCCGACCAGAAAAACGATCCCGACGATTGCCACGCCCAACCCGATCCAATAGGTGGATCGCAGCCGCTCATGAAACAGAATCCACGATCCCAGCGCCACCCAGATCGGGGCGGTGTTACCCAACAGGGTCGCCTTCGCCGCGCTGGTCATGTTGACCGACGTACTCCAGACGAACGCATCGAGGCTGAAGGTCAGCCCACCTAACACGAGCAGCCATATCGCCGAACGGGGCAGCCGGGCTTTACCGAGCCGCCAGGTGATCAGCATCGGAACGCCCAGCACCACCGTCCCGACGATCATCCGCCACGCGCCGATGATATCGGCAGTGGTGTTCGCCAGCTTGATGAAGATCGCGGCAAAGCCCAGGCAAAGAATCCCAACGACGAGCGCGATATAGGCCCAACGAGAAGTCTGATCCTGTTCGGTTTGATTGGTGGAAGGAAGAGTCATTGACATGCTTTCAAGGGTTACAGGTATCGGGTAAACAGGCCATCTTGTACCACTAAGAGCAGATTGTTACAAATTGTTTTTTTTGTGGGGATTGAGGGCGGCCATTATCAACAGTGGGAATGCTGATAGCCTGTCAGGGTTGGAACCTTGTATCCTCATCAGTGAGGACAGCGTCAAGCAGCCTGAGTAGTTCAGGCACTTCAGTTACTGCCGTGTTCCACAAGATGTCATTATTCACACCTGCGTAGTCGTGAAACAGGAAGTTGCGCATGCCAACAATATGTCGCCAGGGAATCTCTGGATGAACATTGCGGAATTCAGTTGAAATGTTTGTAGCAGCTTCACCGATGATGCCAAGAGCGTAGGAAAGACCATGATGCAGCAGAACGTCGATCTCAAGATCGTTGCGGTTAGCATTTTTGATAAACTCTGATACTTCACGCCCATAGTCACGCATATGGCGCAGCCGCAGCATGTCGTTCTCATGCCGCCCGGTCATAGACCACCTGCGCATTGGCGATCACATCTGGCCGGATATATTTACTGAGGCCATCGGGGGTTGTAAGGTCGATATTCCGACCAAGTAAAGCAGCCAACTCATCCTGTATATCGACCATATCGAAGAGTGTGATGCGTGCCTCTTCATCAAATTCAACCAACACATCAATATCACTATCCGGCCCAAAATCGGCCCTCAGAACAGAGCCAAAGAACAGCATCCGACTAATTCGATGCCGCTTGCAAAAAGAGACTATTTTCTTGTGAGGAATGACTATATTTGCCATCATAATCCCATTATACCGCATGCGAAAACATATATCTCAGATCGAGGTTTTTCTATAGGCTATCAAAACTCTTTCAGTGTGTCACAATGCTTTTCCCCGCCTATAACCTGTGGTAAGATGACCTTGTCAGCAGTACACTCAGAACAGCAATAATTTTAGAATGGTTCTGGTATTAAGGTAAACAAAGATGCGCTATCTCGTCATCTCAGACCTCCATGCAAACCTGACCGCGTTCGAAACCGTCCTGGCCGATGCCGGGCAGTTGGGCCAGGATTATGACTTTGTCTGGTGCCTGGGCGATGTGGTCGGATACGGGCCTGACCCCAACGAATGTATCGACCGCCTGCGCAGCCTGCCCCATCTATGCATCGCCGGTAATCACGACTGGGCCGCGCTGGGCCGGTTGGATATCAGGACGTTCAACGCCGACGCGCGCAAGGCAGTCGGGTGGACGCGCGAAACGCTGACCGATGAGAACCTTGCCTTTTTAGAAGCACTGCCAATCACCTTTGTATTGGGCGATTTTACGCTGGCGCATGGCTCGCCCCGCGAACCGGTCTGGGAATACATCCTCGATCCGCTGATCGCCGCCCTCAATTTCTCTTACTACCAGACTCCCTACTGCCTGGTCGGGCACACCCATACCCCAGTCATCTTCAAGATGTCCGGCGAACGCGGCGAATGTGACGCCGTCGCCCCGGAATACAATCTGCGGGTCAGGTTGAACGGCTCGCGCCAGATCATCAATCCGGGCAGCGTCGGCCAGCCCCGTGACTCAGACCCGCGCGCCTCGTATGCCATCCTCGATGTCGACAACATGACCTGGGAGTACCGGCGCATCCCCTACGATTTCAAGCTGGTGCAGCAGCGTATGGAACGCGCCGATATGCCTGAGCGGTTGATCAACCGGCTGGAACACGGCTGGTAAACTCAACCTATCCAATGCTTTTATCATGCCTGGTTTTCCAGGCGTTTTTTTATTGACCGGCATATGGATCGTTCATCGTGCAGCGAATCCCCGCATCGAAGTGGGCGAGATCAGCCGGGAGATAGGCGTTGTTCCGGTTCGACGACCGGTTGCGGTAAGCCTGGTTCCAGAACGATCCGCCCCGCGCGATCCGCCAGCTCCCATCGTCGGGATCAGGCCCGGTCGGGTTTTCATAAGGCGACCGCGAATAATAATCGACGGCGTACACGTCCTGCACCCATTCGTAGACATTGCCCGCCATGTCGAGAACCCCGTACGGGCTGGCTCCGAGGGGATAGCTGCCCACCGGCGCGGTGATGCCCAGCGGCTCCTGGTCGAACGTCCCCGGCGGCCAGTTGAAATTCAAATACGCCGGGGTCGGATCGTCATTACCCCAGGGATAGGTCCGACCATCGGTGCCCCTGGCCGCCTTTTCCCATTCCGCTTCGGTCGGCAGGCGCACGCCGCGCCATTCGCAGTAATTGATCGCATCGTACCAGTTCGTCCAGGTGACCGGGTAATTGTCGTAATCCGGGTTTCCGTAGTAGTCGATAATCGTCCCGACGGCTTGATGGGCGCAGCAGTCGAACTGGCGCGGCGGTTCGCAGGCCCCATCCTCCACGCACTGCTGGTATTCCGCGTTGGTCGTCTCGAACCGGTCGATGTAGAACGCATCAAGGTAAACGGTATGCACCGGCACTTCGTCCGGGAAGCCTTCCTCGCTGCCCATGATAAACTCGCCCGCCGGGATGTGGATCATCTCGACGCCGTGATCATCTATCAGGCGATCCGGCGGCAGGTCGGCGGTAGGGATCGGCGCAGCAGTCGGCCAGGGGGTGCCCGTCACCGGCGCTGGCACCGATGGAAACGGTGTACATGTGCCGATCCAGGCCAGACCGGGAGCCTGTTGTGCCGGTTCATCGGCTTTAACCGGTTGGGGCTGAGGATCGTCGATGCACCCGGTGATCAGCAGGCAGAGGACAGGAATGATGAGGAGGTTAACCGGTCTTTTCATAGTTCTCGAATGACTAATCCGTTTTGCAATACCCGCAGGATTATACCAGCAAGCCGGAAAAACACAGGCAGGGATCATCCCTGCCTGTCTATTGTGCAATATGTCTAAAAACAAGATATGCCGTCCCCCTTGCTAAGGGGGACGGCTTCTCGCTCTGCGAGAAGCAGGGGGTGATCTGAGCTAACAAGACCCCAAATCACTCGATGACCGGGAGCGAAATCCGGCGACTACGCCCCGGTCGGCACCCATACATTCTTGACCTGCGTCGATTCGTGGAGAAATTCCTCGCCCTCTCCCTGCTCCCGATCCATCCAGTCACGCACTTCGCCGTAGCTCACCCAGGTGCGCTTCATATTGACCGTCGACAGGTACTCGACATGATAGCTTCCCTCGGCGCTGCCGAAATACCACATCGAGTCGACGTCCTCATGCTCGACGAGCGTCTTCGACAGGTGATCGCGGTCCCCGGTGACGATATTGACCACGCCCGGCGGCACATCAGATGTATCGAGTATCTGGTAGAAATCGGTGGCGCTCAGGGGGTGTTTCTCCGAGGGGATCACCACCACCGTGTTGCCCCGCGCAATCGCCGGGGCGACCAGCGACACGAAACCCAGCAGCGGATAGTCGTCCGGGCAGACGATCCCGATCACGCCGACCGGTTCGTTGGCCCCAACGGTCACACCGCGCAGCGGCGTTTCCTGCACCGCCCCACCGAATTTGTCAGCCCAGGCCGCGTAAGTGAACAGCCGCGATACCGACTGCTCGACCTCGGCTTTCGCCGACTCAGCCGAACGTCCGGTCATTGCTTCGATGCGCTTTCCGAACTCGTCGACCCGCGCCGAAAGGTTCTCGGCGACGTAGTAGAGAATCTGCGAGCGGTTAAACGCCGAACGCGCCGCCCAGCGATCTCTGGCCCACATCCCGGCGACGGTGTGCGCGGCCTCGACCGCATCGCGGATGTCTTTGCGGTTTCCATCGCCGACCTGCCCCACGAGCGCCCCATCCGACCCGATCACCGCGCGGGTGTAGTGGCCGTCGGGACGTTTTTGCTTCCCGCCAATGTACATCTTGGGCGTGCGATCCACTTTAGGGCTGCCGTTCCCCGGCTTATCGTTCTCGACGATGGTAGGCCGCGCCGGGGTGTATTTCCCCCATTCAGCTTGTTTGACCGCCTCGTCGAGCTTTGGCCGGGGACGCGCCTGCCACTTCGGGCGCAGATATTCGAACAGGCCCTCGCGCCCACCTTCGCGCCCGTAGCCGCTTTCGCGGTAGCCGCCGAAGCCCGCCGCCGCGTCGAACAGATTCGTGCAGTTGATCCAGATGCTCCCCGCCTTGATCTTCAAGGCAACATCGAACGCAATATTGATATTGTCCGTCCAGATGCTTGCCGCCAGCCCGAAGCGCGTATTGTTCGCCAGCGCCGCCGCCTCGGAAGGCGTACGGAAGCTCATCGAAACCAACACCGGCCCGAAGATTTCCTCCTGGGCCACCGCTGCCGTCGGCTCGACCCGTGTCAGCAGCGTCGGGCGGTAGAAGAGTCCTTTCTCCGGCAGCGGGCAGTCCGGTTGGAACAGTTCCGCGCCTTCTTCGACCCCGCGCTTGACCCACCCGTCGATGGTTTCCCACTGCGATTGATCGACAATCGCGCCAATGTCGATGCACTTGTCGAGCGGATCGCCGACCCGGAGATGCCCCATCCGCGTTTTCAGCTTGTCGATGAACCGCTTCTCGATGTTCTCCTGAACCAGCAGCCGCGACCCGGCGCAGCAGACCTGGCCCTGGTTGAACCAGATCGCATCGATGATCCCCTCGACAGCGCTGTCGAGATCGGCATCGTCGAAGACGATGATCGGCGATTTGCCGCCCAGTTCCAGCGACATCCGCTTGCCCGATCCGGCAGTCTGGCGGCGCAAAATCTGGCCCACGTCGGTCGAGCCGGTAAAGGCGATCTTGTCGATATCCTCGTGGTCGAGGATCATGCCGCCTGCTTTGCTGCTGCCGGTCACCACGTTGACCACCCCCGGCGGCAGCCCTGCCTCGGCGACGATCTCGGCGAAGAGCAGCGCGCTCAACCGCGTGTACGAAGCCGGTTTCAACACGACCGTATTGCCCAGCGCAATCGCCGGGGCGATCTTCCAGGCCAGCATCAACAAAGGGAAGTTCCAGGGGATGATCTGGCCGATCACACCCACCGGTTGATAGTCACGCAGCTCGGACTCCATCAACTGCGCCCACCCCGCGTGATAATAGAAATGCCGGGCGACCAGCGGCACGTCGATATCGCGTGATTCGCGGATCGGCTTGCCGTTGTCCATCGTCTCGACGACGGCCAGCAGCCGGTGATGCTTCTGGATGTTGCGGGCGATGGCGTAGAGATAGCGCGCCCGGACATGGCCGGGAGTCTTGCTCCACGAGTCGAAGGCGGTGCGGGCCGCCTCGACCACCGCATCGATGTCGGCCTGGCCCGCCTGGGCGGTCTGCGCCAGCCGATCACCGGTTGCCGGGTTGAGATTGTCGTAATACTGGCGGGTGCCCGGCGCGACCCACTTGTTGTTAATGAACAGCTTGAACTTACGGTCGTGCTCGTCGAGCCAGGCATCTGCCGCCGCTGGCGATTCGGGGGCCGGGCCGTAAACCATCGTCTTGAAATCATCCGCTACCGACATAATCGTCTCCTTCACTAGTTAACCGCAGAGAGGCAACCCCCTTCGCCGGGCTTCGCCCGCCACTTCCCCCAAGGGGGCAGGTGGGGTCCGAATTGTAAGACTCGGTTCAAAAAACTACCCAACCCATTTGCCCCCT
>DAOUES010000352.1:0-4717 GCA_034430335.1 Anaerolineae bacterium
GGAAAGCGGCCTATGAGATTCTCGAAGAAACCAACACCTTCCCGGAGTTCACCGGTCGGGTCTGCCCGGCCCCGTGCGAGTCCTCCTGCGTCCTCTCGATCAACGACGCCCCGGTGACGATCCGCCAGAACGAACTGGCGGTCATCGAACACGCCTTCGAACAGGGCTGGGTCAAACCCCGCCCGCCGAAGACCCGGACCAGCCAGCGCGTCGCCGTCGTCGGCGGCGGCCCGGCGGGACTGGCCTGCGCCGATATCCTCAACAAGCGCGGCTACTCGGTCGTCATCTTCGAGGCCGCCGACAGCATCGGCGGGTACCTGCGCTTCGGCATCCCCGACTTCAAGCTCGACAAAAGCTTCATCGACCGGCGGATGGAAATCCTGCTGCAAGAGGGAATCGCCATCCAGACCAGCACCCGCGTTGGGGTCGATATCTCCGTCAAGAAGCTGCAAAAAGCCTTCGACGCGATCTGCCTGACCATCGGCGCACGCGAGGCGCGCGACCTGAGCATCGAGGGCCGCGAACTGGACGGCATCCACCAGGCGGTCGACTACCTGTTCATGCAAAACCGGCTCGTCCGCCGGGACAAAGTTCCCCCGGAGGAACTGATCGCGGCAATCGACAAGAACGTCGTCGTGATCGGCGGCGGCGATACCGGCGCGGACTGCGTCGGGACGGCCAACCGGCAGGGCGCGAAGTGCGTCACCCAGCTCGAGATTCTGCCCAAGCCGCCCGATCACCGCACCGACGAGACGCAGCCCTGGCCCCTGTGGCCCCGGCTGTACAAAACATCCAGTTCACACGAAGAAGGCTGCGAGCGGATGTTCGGCGTTTCGACCAAACGCTTCATCGGCGGCGACAACGGGAATGTCAGGCAGTTGGAACTGGTGAAAGTCGAGTGGACAAAAGACGAGAATGGCCGTTTCCAGATGGCCGAAGTTCCCAAGTCGGCGTTCACGATCAGCGCCGACCTCGTCATCCTGGCGATGGGATTCGTCCACCCGGTTCACGACGGCCCGATTGCCGAACTGGGCGTCGAACTCGACGGGCGGGGCAGCATCGCCGTCGACGAAGATTATATGACGAGCGTCGGGGGTGTTTTCGCGGCAGGCGATGCCAAACGCGGGGCGTCGCTGGTCGTCTACGCGCTGCATGAAGGGCGCGAAGCGGCGCGGGGAATCGACGCTTACCTTAAAAAAAATCACTTCTAGCCAATTTGTCGTAACCTTTGAGATCGTTCATTGTTATACTGCATGAACTTCTCCTGTGCCGGGTACGGTTGTGAGGGGACGCACCCGGACAATCAAGCCCCGTGATGTAGGTCGCGGGGCTTTTTGTGTCGCAACACCCCCTCCCCGGCCCTCCCCCTATCAGGGAGAGGGAGGATTTTGCGGAACGTCGTCATCCTCAATCGAGATTCCCACACAGGTAGCGATTGTCATTAATACACCCTCGAGATTCGTTCGCACCTGCTCATTGGTAAACCGGATAATCCTGTACCCGTGCGCTTTCAGCCATTCAGTGCGCTCTTCATCATACTCAACCTGCTCATCATGCAATGGGCCGTCCAACTCGATGATCAGATTGTGTTCGGTGCAGCAAAAATCGACGATAAACGGCCCGATGGGATGCTGCCGCCGGAAATACACTCCACCCAATTGATTCCTACGCAGACGCATCCACAGAATCCGCTCCGTATCGGTCTGTGCCTTACGAAGTTCTCGCGCTCGCACCCGTATTTCTAGACTGGGGCGTCGATTGTATTCCAAGTTGACTCTCCGGCTGGGTGAATCGTGTTTGACTTCATTATATACGATAGCTAAAAACGGTTTCCGCTCCCTGACAGGGGGCCGGGGAGGGGGTTATTCGTCGTCATCATCCAGCGGCGCGGGGATGATCGTGCGGCACAGACACCGGATCAGGGAAGCAGTTCGAGGTATTCGCTGTGTGCCGGTCGAAATATCGAAAAGTCCCGCCGGTCGAAAGTGCATATCCGGGTGATGGCAAACCGTTCAGCCATTGACATAATGACACAATCGACAAAATCGAAACGCGCATCGGCGTAATCGAGCATAATCTCTCTGGCCCGGCTGATATCCTCGGTCGTCAGACACTCCAATTTGAGGCTCGCCGCCTTGAACCCTTCAAAAAAAGCCGCAGCAACCTGGATGCCTCCGTCACGTACCATGAGAAAGGTGACTTCAGGCAGGACAACATCGGGCACCAAAACCGGCAATCTACTGCTTGCGGCAAACTCTTTTGCCTGACTATGGTACTTATCGTCTTTCTGAAACAATGCGTAGAGAAAGCTACTGTCCACCAGGATATCAGGCATCAGGTTGTTTTACTCCTCGCTCGTCCGGCGAGCAGCGCGTTTCTCGTATTCCTCGGCCAGTATCTCGCGAGAGCGTTCTGCAACGTCCGATACACCCAGCCGAATATCCGCCGATTCGGCTGCCTCGGCCAACGCTGCAAGTGTACCAGCCGGAGCCGACGCCCCAACGCTGTCGAGGAGCGATTCGAGGAAATCCTCCACCGGTTGGTCATGCTGTCTGGCAATCTGGCGAATACGATCAGCCAGGTCACTGCGAATAACCAGGTCAGACATATTTGACACCTCCTGCAATCTAACACACTTTGATTGTACATAAATTTCTCTCCGGGTGCAGAAAAGACTCGGCGGTGGATAATCTTCCCCTCTGCCGAACCTGGGGGCGATCAGGATTGGCGCGGGTTATGGGATAAACGCATCGAGTTTCGGCTTTTCCGGGGAACCTATTCTTATTGCACAAGTACACCGTAGTGTAGTATTACAAATAACAACGCACTGACCAGGAAGAGGTTTATGACAGCCTATTTCCTTGATGAAAATGTCAACGAGACGGCAAGGTTGGGTGCATTCATAGTTGGAGGCACATTGCGTTCAGTAAAACCATTCCGGTCGTAGGGGTATGCAGTGTGCTGCACCCGCCCAATCCTCTTTAGCCCGGTGCTTCAGCGCCGGGATGAGGAGTGACCTGCCCCAATATAGAATGCACCCGCCGAATCCCCCGAATATCCTTTCGCGCCGAATCGGTGTATGATGGGAATCGTAACCGGGGAGGGTGCATGTGACAGAGAATGATTCAGCCGCCGGGCCATTCCTCAAGTGGGCGGGCGGGAAAAGCAGCATGATCGAGCAGTACCGGAGCTTCTTCCCTGCGGAGAAGATCAACACCTATTTCGAGCCGTTCCTGGGCAGCGGCGCGGTCTTCTTCTATTTGCGGGCCAACGATGCCGCCCGGCTGTACTATCTCTCCGACATCAACGAGGAGTTGATCAACGCTTACCGCATCCTGCGGGACCGCCCCGACGAACTGCTCGCCCTGCTCGCCTATTACCAGGTGATGCACAGCAAGGAGCATTATTACGCGGTGCGCGGGGTGGATCGGATGGACGGCTGGCCGGGGGCGGCGGAGGTGGTCGCCCGCGCTGCGCGGATGATCTACCTCAACAAGACCTGCTACAACGGGCTGTGGCGGGTCAACAGCCAGGGGCAGTTCAACGTGCCAATGGGCCGCTACGAGAATCCCCCCATCCACGACGAACCACGCCTGCGGGCAGCGTCGGCGGTGCTGCAGGGCGTCTCGATCACCACTGCGCCTATCGACGAGGCGATGCGTGACGCGGGGGCAGGTGATTTCGTCTACTTCGATCCGCCGTATGTGCCGCTCAACGAGACGTCGGATTTTACCGCCTACTACGCGGGGGGATTCAGCGCGGAGGATCAGCGCGAACTGGCGATGATCTTCAAAGACCTCGACCGGCGGCGCTGCCTGCTGATGCTCAGTAACTCCGATACGGAGTTCGTCCGCGATCTGTACGAGGGCTACCGGATCGAGACGGTGCGATCTCAGCGGCGGATCAACTCGAATGCCGGTAATCGCGGCCCGGTCGACGAGGTGGTGGTGCTGAATTATTAGGCCGTATTGACATTTGATGAGAACCCCCACCCCCTTCGCCGCTTCGCGGCACTTCCCCCTTTCAGGGGGCAGATAGAGGGGCGAGTGGGTCGGCGTGATTTGATACGGCTATAGAAGGTTACCGGATTATACGGCAAAGCCACATCGACCCCAGGCACCGGAGGATGTCACCCTCCGGCCAGTATCAACCCCTGCCGCTCGAAGAACCCGGTCGACATGCACCAGTGGATGACCAGTTTTTGACCTTCTTTCGTAAACCAGTCTTTTTCGATGGCGGCATGGCACTTCTCACCCAGTCCCCGCCGGGTGTGATGACAGTACCGGCATTCCAACGGCTGGACGCCCGTGCCGAACAATTCGCAGAGATTGTCTTTCAAGAAGGTGCAGCCCATAGGGGCAAAGAACTGCAAGGCGAGATTCCCCTCGCAGCCTTTGAAGGCAGGCGAAAGAACCCCAAACGTATATTCCGGGGACATTTCGAGCATCATCCGACCGGCATAACCGGCGTCGATGGCCCGCGCCGCCTCTTCGACCGTCCACCAGCCGGGACGCTGGCAGTAGCTCAGGCAGATGTCGCATGAACATGGTTTTGATGGGGGATATTTCCGGGCGAGATCGACGTTGCTCATCGGACTGGCTCGACCGGACTACCCGAATTTATACCCGACCCTGGTCTTGACGAGCCGCCACCCGGTTTCCGACGGAATCGATTCGATGCGTGATACACGGAAGATCGCCAGCAGCAGCCCCAGCAG
>DAOUES010000353.1:0-5039 GCA_034430335.1 Anaerolineae bacterium
TCAGGCAGCAGCGACACCAAAGGTCAACGAGAGGCTGAAAGCGGCGATCCGGAGAGACAGATTCAATCCCTGCGGCTTTTTCTGTTCGGCGAAGACCGCCGCCTCGACGGTCATCTCCTTGATCAGATGCCCATCCTGCGAAATCTCGATCATGACCTGCTGAGGGCCTTCTTCCCCGGCGCGAACCAGGAACCAACGCTTCGTCGTCTGCCCATCGGGTTGGACGGTCAGCACCTTTGTCGCTTCGCCGATCACCTCAAAACCATCCCCGGTAATGGTGACATCGAGTTTGGCCGGGATGAGATCGCCGGTTTTGGGATCGACTTCGAAATCGACCGGGGCAGCGTCTCTGGTCGTGTCATCGGACAGCGCGGCTTTTTCCTCGTCAGAGAACGGCGAGGGGGCACCGGGAAGCATCACGGCTACCCAGAGTTTGTACTCCTTACCCTGGTGGACTTCATACGGGAAGGCGGCTTCGAAACGGCGATCCTGCTGTTTCTTCTCTTTTTCCTGGAAAGCGTTGATTTTGGTGATATTGACGTCACGCCCGGCGACGTTCACCTCGCCGCCTTCCTTGACATCGCCACCGACAGAGACATCGAGGAAGGGCGAACCTACCAACCCTGCACCTGCGGGGGCGGCTGTGCCGGATGCAGCAGCGGGCGGTGCCATTTCCCGGCGGGCGCGCGGCTCTTCTCCCTCTTTAGCCGATTTACGCTTCGCGTCCTCCACCGGAGCCTCGGCCCCGGTCGAAGGCTGCATTTCGCCCCTCTCAACCGCCGGGAGTTCGTCAACCGCCAGCGGTGCGGGGGCCATCTTGGACAGCGGGGCAGGTTGGGAGGGCAATTCCGGTTCAGCCGCCTCTTCCACCGCCTTCTCGACATCGCCAATCGACTCCCGGAATGCCTGCTGCAAATCTGTGTCAACGTCGGCAAGCGATTCGAGGGGAACGGACACGGGGGCAGTGTCGAAGACATCCGGCGCGGGCGGGGGAGTCAGTTTCTCGACGAGTTTATCCAGCGGCGGCTTAGACATATCGACCGCACTGCGAGTAGCGGACAGGCTAAGGACGCCGATGACGTTGAGCGGACTGAGCGACCCGGTGGGGGTTCGGCGGCGTTCTTTTGCCATCTCGACCACCACGACCAACCCGTTTGGATTCTCCGATGCGAGATTCAAGGCATAGGGGAGATTGGTGCCAAGATCAACGAGATGGACGGAAAAGAGCGGCGGGCCGACATCGCGCAGCATTGTATTGAGGATCAGCGAACCTTCGGCTTCGACGCGATCGCGAAGATCGCTAAAGCGCGTGGCTAAGAAACGGAACCGCGCGCCAATATCGACGATCAGATACCACCAGTCCTGCCCACCCTGCTCCTTCAGAAGCTGTACGGCATCGTACAAAGTCTGATTTCCGTGGGCGACCACGAAATTCGAATCGATACTTCTCAATAACTCATCACGATTTAGAGCCATCCGTGCAGTTCCTCCGGCAAAGACATAAACCGCCCATTACCACGCATGCTATCTATATAGCATCAAGCGCGGCGCAGCACAAACCGGGTATGCGTTTAGTGAACTACGGGCAGAAACTGGTATTCATGAAATATTCACAATCCTTCACGACTATTTAGGTTCACTGTATGGTAACATAAAGTCAGACTCTTATATAGAGTTTTTCATCCCTATATCCCTATCCTCACCCCATGAAATACGCGGACTGTCTGACGCCCCATATCAGCCAACCGCGTATTTCGTATTGTACAGACATTTTGTATAACCTGCGGCTTTATACACTGCGCTCCCCCTGACAACATATAGAATCGATATTTCTCCCCAAAACCGGTTTGCCAGCACAAATGCAGCGAATCGGACACCTGACTTATGGAGGTCGTCACAAAGCGTGGTATCATACGGAAGGCATTTGCCAGCCGGACGCCTTTTTTACCGGCAGGTGAATACTACCAACCACGTGGTAGATAGGAACAGATAAAGTCGATAATGGCAGACCTAACCGGAAGGACAATCGGGAAATATCAACTGGAAGAACAGATCGGGCGGGGCGGCATGGCGAATGTCTACAAGGCATACCAGCCAAACCTCGACCGGTATGTCGCGATAAAGATCATGCATTCTTATCTCTCCGACAAGTCGGGGTTTATCACCCGGTTCAGGAGAGAAGCAAAGTCGATTGCCGCGCTGCGCCATCCCAATATCGTCCAGGTCTTCGACTTCGACATCGACGACGATTACTACTACATGGTGATGGAATACATCAAAGGAGGCCGGACGTTAAAAGGGCTGCTGAAACGGTTGAAAGACCGGAGAAAACGTCTCCCCCTGGTGCATATCCTCGACATCACCACAAAACTCGCCGACGCCCTGGACTACGCCCACCAGCAGAGGATGATCCACCGGGACATCAAACCGGCGAATGTCCTTCTTAGAAGTCTCGAAGAACCGATCCTGACCGATTTCGGGATCGCCCGGCTGCGGGACGAACCCACGATCACACAGAGTGGGGCGATGGTAGGCACCCCTACATACATGTCACCCGAACAGGGCAGAGGTGAACACGCCACAGCCCAGAGCGACATCTATGCGCTTGGCGCGATGATGTATGAAATGGTGACAGGGAAACCACCCTATGAAGCCGATACGCCCTACGGGGTGATCATGAAGCATATCAACGATCCCCTCGTCTGGCCGAGCGTCTATGCGAAAGACATTCCGGAAAACATCGAGAAGATCATCCTGACCGCCCTGGCGAAAGACTCCAAAACCCGCTACACGACCGCAGCCCTCATGCGCGACGCGATAACAGAATCGCGGGAAGCCCTGGACGAGGATATCATCTCCATCGACGAAACCGACATCGTTCCACTGCCTGCCGAAGTCATAGAAGAACCGGTAGAAATCGAAATCGAGCCAGCCGCCGAGGAAGAAAACGAAACAATCGAAGAACCGGGCGTACCTGTCCCGGAGATCGAGGAAATCCCGCTCGACCGGTCGCGCCGGAACTGCTGGTTCTGGGCGATAGTGCTGGTCGTCCTCCTGGTAGTCATCGGCGGGACGGTGGGGATCGCGATTGCGGCACTGGCCGGGCAGTAACTAACCATTTTTGGCGTTCGATCAGGGTGATGTTACACTTACGCCGCTCGTTCGAGATTGCGGTATCAATCTTCAGGGAGGCGTTATGAAGATATTACAGACTCATCCAGATCTGGAGACACTTGGATTTCGGAACTTAAACCAAATCTACTGGCAGCTTCACACCCCGCAACTGTATGAACAAGCTCTTCGCCGACAGGAAGGATTCATTGCCCACCTCGGCCCACTGGTCGTGAGAACCGGCGACCACACCGGGCGTTCGCCAAACGACCGGTTCATCGTCGACGAACCATCGTCACGTGACATCATCTGGTGGGGCGATATCAACCGGGCGTTTACGGAAAGGCGATTCGATCACCTGTTACAGCAGGTGCTCGCCTACTACCAGGGAAAAAACGCATTCGTGCAGAATGCCTATGCCGGAGCCGATACGAAATACCGCATGGCGGTGCGGGTGATCACCGAAACGGCCTGGGCCAGCCTGTTTGCCCGTAATATGTTCATCTGGCGGAGCGAGGACAAAACCCCGGAAGAACCCGATCCGGATTACACGATCATCCATGCGCCGAACTTCAACGCGATGCCGGAGATCGACGGCACAAATTCATCGGCGTTTATTTTACTGCACCTCGCCCGCAAGCTGATCCTGATCGGCGGGACGAGCTACGCCGGGGAGATCAAGAAATCGGTGTTCAGCGTGATGAACTACCTGCTGCCGCAGCAGGGCGTACTCCCGATGCACTGCTCGGCCAACCACGGCGACAAAGAAGATACGGCCCTGTTCTTCGGGCTTTCGGCGACAGGCAAGACGACTTTATCATCCGACTCGACACGGACGCTGATCGGCGACGACGAACACGGCTGGAGCGACGACGGCATCTTCAACTTCGAGGGCGGCTGCTACGCCAAAGTGATCCGTCTTTCGCCGACCGGCGAACCGGAAATCTACCAGACCACACGCCGGTTTGGGACGATCCTCGAAAACGTCGCGATGGACATGAACGACCGCCGCCTCGACCTGAACGACGCGGCATTTACCGAGAACACCCGCGCTTCGTACCCAATCGGATACATTCCGAACGCGACCCGCACCGGACGGGCCGGGCATCCACAGAACATCGTCTTCCTGGCTGCCGACGCCTTCGGCGTGCTGCCGCCGGTCAGCAAACTGACACCGGAACAGGCGATGTACCACTTCATCAGCGGCTACACGGCCAAAGTCGCAGGAAGCGAGACAGGGATCGACGAGCCGGTCGCCACCTTCAGCGCCTGCTTTGGCGCGCCATTCCTGCCGCTGCACCCGAAACGCTACGCGGACTTACTGGGGGAGAAAATTAAAAAGCACAAGGTCGACGCGTGGCTGGTCAATACCGGCTGGACAGGCGGACCGTTCGGCATCGGCCACCGGATGGCATTGAAGGATACGCGCTCGATCATCCGGGCGATACTGGACGGCTCGCTGGCCGAAGTCGAGACGCGCCGAGACCCGATCTTCGGGCTGTACGTCCCGGTGCGCTGCCCGAACGTCAACGAGGAGATTCTCGATCCACGCCAGACCTGGGACGACCCGGAAACATACGACCGGAAAGCCTGCGAACTGGCAGAACGATTCAAAGAGAACTTCAAAAATTACCGGGATGTTGCGGGAGAAGAAATCGAGGCGGCAGGGCCAATCGTATAAGCGCCGGATCGCTGCCCGGGGCTGAAGCCACCGGGCTAAAATATCTGAATACTAACCTGGATAACCCATGAACGGCGGTCTGATCAAGGCTGCCGTTCTTTTTGTTTTCTACCAGCGACCGAACCAGGCGACCGAACCCAGGACGAGAAGGGGCAGCAGGATCGCCCCCGGCCAGCCGACCAGGTTCGATCCGAGATAGGCGGGCAAAACGATCCCCAGGCCGACATACCCGGCAAACCCAACGATT
>DAOUES010000354.1:0-2150 GCA_034430335.1 Anaerolineae bacterium
GTGGCCGCCAATCTGCCCTACTACATCACGTCGGCGGTACTGCGCTATTTGCTGGAGAGCGACTGGCCGCCGAGCCTGATGGCGGTGACCGTCCAGTACGAGGTCGCGGAACGGATCACGGCGGAGCCGCCGGAGATGAGTTTGCTGGCGGTGAGCGTCCAGTTCTTCGGGCGGGCGGAGATCGCGGCGCGGCTGAAAGCCGGGTCGTTCTATCCGCGCCCATCGGTGGAATCGGCGGTGGTGACGATCACGCCGCACCCGGAAGGGCCGCCGCTGCCGCCCGACGACACGGTGCGCTTCTTCAGGATGGTACGGGCGGGGTTCAGCCAGTCGCGGAAGCAGGTCAAAAACAGCCTGGCGGCGGGACTGCACCGGGACAAAGAATCGACCGCAAGGTGGCTGGCCGGGGCGGGGATCGACCCGCGCCGGCGCGCCGAGACGATATCGGTGAGTGAGTGGCTGACGCTGTTCCGGGCAGGGGATGGGGATTCAGCCCGCGAATTACGCCAATTGCGCTAATTTTAGTTATGTCGAGGGCGGTGGCTGATAGGCTTGAGTCGGTCGTAACAGCGGGGGGACAAGTCGATCCACAGGTGGCACAGAGGTAGCACCACAGAATAGCGTGGCTACCTGCCCTCACCCCTAAATCCCCTCTCCCTCATGGCGAGGGGACTTAAACCCTGAGCGTGAAAAGACGGGTTTGAGGGATTAAAACAGACTGTACACGTTATTTTTTAGTGCTACCGACACGGATATTACGGGAATCATTATGACTGAACGGCGAAAGTTACTTTTATTGTGGGCGGCGGTGATCGCGAGCTATGGGCTGCTGATCGCGTTCACCAATCCGGTGGTCACGATGCCGGAAGCGAAGCAGCGGGAAGTCTACGAGAACCTGCGGATGCAGCTCCCGCCTGGGGACGAGGTCTGCTACGAGGGAAGCAATACGAAGCTCTCGGCGTTTGCGCGAACCGGGGAAGCGTTCGGGCTAACCAAGCGCGAGGTCTACGTGATCTTCAACCGGGGGCAGGCACGCGGGTGGGGGTCGATACGCTGGTGCAAAGAACGGTGAGAGGTCTATCTATATGACAGAGCGTACGGATCGCAAAGAACCCGAACAAAACAAGACTCGTTTCTTCAGCATGCGCCGGTCGACGCTGGCGATGGCTGGCCTGGCGGTTGTTCTGCTCGTCGCGCTGCTGGTAACCGGGCTGATCGTCCGCTCGAACGAGCGGCGGCAACTCGATCCCGCCTTTCTGCCGCGCTATACCAACATCTGGTCGATCTACGGGGATGGCCGGGTGCGGTTCGTGACGCTGATCTTCCCCGCGCCGGGTGACACCAACGAGGTGATCAATGTGGCGGGGCCGCTGGTGCCCGATCAGGCAGCGGTCGAGGACGTGAGGGCAATCGGCGGGGAAATCCTGACGGGTGAATACCCGCTGGGGCCGGGCCACGATTCGGCGGATGTCTACGGGCTGTACACGGTCGAGCGGGAGGACCTGTCGAAGGGATACGGGATCGACGTGCTGGCGCAGCGCTCACCCTATATCACGGTCGACGAGACTGACCCGGCAATGCGTGAACTGGCACTGGGGGCGCAGCTTCCGGGCACGTACAAGGAAGTGACCGTCGCGGTCGCTTTTCCACGTGGGACGGAGATCGTCGAGACGGCAGGCGAGGAGCCAACCCACGAGGAGCAGATCGGCGGGTGGGTGGTGTCCTATTATGATGCGAGCAGCTTTGTGGGCACCGAGACGATCCGGGTGACGTATATCCCCGATACGGCGAGTTCACCGCGCGATTTAGACCCCTGGCGGGTCGATTCGAAGCGGTAAGGGGATTCGATCCGCGAATTGGCAATAAAGAACATTGCGCGAATTACGCCAATTTTTGTGTTGAGGAGATCGTTGGCATGGGAGCGTGGGCGAGGCGCAGCGGTGAATGGGGATTCGATCCACAGATTACACAGATTTCACAGATAGGGGACAGGAGGTTGGGCGTGAAGTTGGCGCTGCGGCTTGGAGCGGGGATTCGATCCGCGAATTGCGCGAATTTCACGAATTCTGGTCTTGAGGAGATCGGCGGCGGGCAGGCGTGGGTGGATCGGGGCGGCGGAGGGAAGGGATTATCCACAGATTACACAGATG
>DAOUES010000355.1:0-10416 GCA_034430335.1 Anaerolineae bacterium
TTCGAGACTTCCATGCCGGTCAGGGCACAGATCATGCTTTGATATTCAAAAACGGCCTGGAGCGTCCCCTGGCTGACTTCCGGCTGGTAAGGCGTGTAAGCAGTGTAGAACTCTCCACGACTCAGAACGTGATCGACGACCGGCGGCACAAAATGATTGTAGGCCCCGGCCCCCAGGAAATTGGCCGTCTTTGCGCCCGGCACATTCTCCTGGCTCACGGCTTCGAGCAGCCCGGCGACTTCCATCTGGGAAAGGCCGCCGGGCAGCGAAATCGACGGGTAACGAACCGATTCGGGAACGTCAGTGAACAAATCTTCGACACGCTCCACCCCAACAGCACCCAACATCTTTTTTATATCCTGGCCTGTGTGTGGCACATACCCCATGTCATGACCTCCATTGCCAGCGATGGCGCTTTGCCATTAAAAACCACACAGCCGGGCGATGCTATCAGCCCGGCATGAAGAGAGAAGTGTTAGAATACAGAAACCGCACCTGCTGCAATCAGCCGACCCGTTCGTATGGTCAGCGGATCACGCTATTCACGCCCGGCGCAGTAGGTCTCATATGCGCCAGCATCCATCAAATCGGACAGTTCGGAAGGATCGGACAGCTTGATGCGCACCAGCCACCCTTCACCGTAAGGGTCCTCGTTGATCGTTTCCGGCGTGTCGTTCAACTGCTCGTTGACGGCAACCACCTCACCGGAGGCCGGGGCAGCCACTTCGGATGTGGCCTTGACCGATTCAACCTCGGCAAAGGCACTGCCCTTACTTATCGAAGCGCCGACTTCCGCGTCATCCAGATCGACATAAACCAGATCGGAAAGCTGGTCCTGTGCATAATCGGTAATACCGATTACGGCCTCATCACCTTCAACCCTGATCCATTCATCGGTTCTGGTATATTTGCATTCATCCGGAGTTTTCCATTCACCCATCGTGACCTGACCTCGCTTTCACTGAGACAAAACTGGCAGTCGATTCAAAATCTAAATCATTTAGAAGGGTTAACAGCTAAATGGCCTGTGCTTATTAATCAGGGGCTGAACATCCGTATGCGAACGGCCTGCAACCCAATTGTAGCATACCGGTAATCGTAGTCAATGCCATTCTGTACTACACGGCAATGACTTTTTTCATCGTTCACAGGCTGCCATTTTACCTGATAAGATTTGTGCCTCTTTTCGTAGCCGACAGGATATGCTATTCTAAGACAGCAACTTTGATGCGCATCACCAGCCGCAATTTGAGGATAAAAGATGGATCGAGAAGAAAAATTCTATAACATGTGCATCAGTCTTCCTTTCGAGGAGATCAAGGACAACCGGGACGAACGGAGCATCCCTGAACTTGTCCACATCGCCGAACTGCGTGACACCGGCAATGTAATGGATGCCATCGAGTACGCCAAGTCGCTGATGAAGATGTACCCTGACAACGATCTTATTCCATTCATGATCGCCTATATTTACTATCAGCGGAAATTTGCCGACGAAGCGCTTGAGATGGCGGTGGAAGCCATCCCCAAGTGCCCCAGGAAATACCGCCTCTACTCGGTGGCCGGGCTTGCCGAATTCGACCGGGGGCGGATACCGGAGTCGCTGGTGTGGTGGTCACGCAGCACAATCGCACAATGCCAGGTCACCGACTTCCAGGAACATGATCCATTTCTATACCTGGCCCACGTCGCGGAGATACTGGATGCTCAAAAGGCAGCGCAGGCACTCTTTACCATGTCGGATGCGATCGAGCCGGGTAAGCTGCGACTCGACGAACCGTCACTGGGAAAACTGGGCAAAATTAGCCAGTTGTGGGCGGCCAAACCTACCAGACGGGTCATCGACTACATCGATGATACCTATTTGCATTCGTAGATAAGCACGTAACTCACCGCCCACAGGAAACCAGATCAATAAACACAGATTTTGTCCCCACATCGCATCCTCAAGCAGGGCGGTGGTATAATCCTGCCCTGTGCCTATGAAAAAACATGCTTTCGAGTTAATTGCAGTCGATGGAGGGGCGCGCGCGGGTGCCTTTCACACTTCGCACGGGGTGCTCGAAACCCCGGTTTTTGCGCCGGTCGGGACACAGGCGACAGTCAAAGGAGTCACCCCCGATCAACTGCTCGACCTGGGCGCGTCACTGGTGCTGGCAAACACCTATCACCTGTACCTGCGACCCGGCGACGAGGTGATCGGCGGCCTGGGTGGGCTGCATCCATTCATGGGGTGGAACGGCCCGATCCTGACCGACAGCGGCGGATTCCAGGTATGGAGCCTGGGCGATATCAACCGCATCGACGACGAAGGCGTCACCTTCCGGTCACATATTGACGGGTCACAACACCGGTTCACGCCGGAACGCTCGATCAACATCCAGCAAAACCTGGGTGCCGACATCATCATGTGCTTCGACGAGTTGAGTGATCCAGACGATCACGAAACCTGCCGCACATCAATGAAACGCACCACTCAATGGGCAGAACGGTGTTTGAACGCCTGGACGAACCGTGAAAGCCAGGCGCTGTTCGGCATCGTGCAGGGCGGCATCTTCGAAGACCTGCGGATAGAATCGGCGGAACAACTCACCCGCATGGATTTCCCCGGCTATGCCATCGGCGGGCTGTCGGTTGGCGAGAGCAAAGCCGATATGTACCGGACGCTCGAAGTGATTACCCCGTGCCTTCCGGAGAACAAACCCCGGTATTTGATGGGGGTCGGCACGATTGAGGACCTGATTCGCGGCGTCAAACGGGGGATCGACATCTTCGACTGTGTGCTGCCGACCCGGCTGGCGCGGCACGGCGCAGCGATGACCAGAACCGGCAGGATCACCATCAAGAACGCGGAATATACGACCGACGACTCGCCAATCGACGCCGACTGCGACTGCACCACCTGCCAGCACTTCAGCCGCGCTTATCTCAGGCACCTGGTTCAAAGCAGGGAGATGCTCGGCGCGACACTGCTATCGATCCATAATTTGAGAACACTCATCCGCCTGACGAGAGAGATGCGCCAGGCGATCATCGAGAAGCGATTTGCCTCGTACGCCGAAAACGTCTTAAACCAACTACAATAAACCAGATACGAAAAAGGAATCGACAACTTGACCATCATTCAATCGATCATTCTTGGACTTGTTCAAGGAGCAACAGAATTCATCCCGGTTTCAAGTTCAGGACACCTTGTCCTGGTACCCTGGCTGCTCGGATGGGAACCGCCGGGACTGACTTTTACCGTCATCGTCCACATAGGCACGGTTACCGGCATCCTGATCTTTTTCTACAAGGACTGGCTCAACATGATCAGCAGCCTGCTGCGCTGGATCGGCGGGCTGTTCAACCCGGAGAAACACGTATCCATTGACGAGGATGAAAACCTGCGGCTGCTCGCGCTGATCCTGCTGGGGACGATCCCCGCCGCCATCGTCGGGGGCCTCTTTCAGAGCTTCTTCGAAGAAGTCTTCGAAGTCCCACTCGTCACCGCGCTGCTGCTGCTCGTTACGGCAGCACTGCTGTTCAGCAGCGAACGAATCGGCAAGCAGCTACGCCGTATCCCGGAGATGACCTGGAAAGACGGGCTAATCATCGGGTTGATGCAGGTATTGGCGATCTTCCCCGGCGTCAGCCGGTCGGGAGCGACGATTGCCGCCGGACGGTTCAGGAATATCCGCCGTGAAGACGCGGCCCGATTCAGCTTTCTGCTGTCCACGCCGTTGATCATCGGGACCGGGATCGTGCTGATCATCGAACTGGCGGCGAGTGGCATCGAATCGGCGGCGGCTGGCCCGCTGGTGGCCGGTTTCATCACGGCGTTAGCCAGCACCTATTTCGTGATCAAATGGCTGTTGAACTATCTCAGGACACGATCAACAAACCTGTTTGCGATCTACTGCATTGCCGCATCCTTGATCAGCCTGGCTGTCTATTTTATCAGGGGATGATGTGAAACATTCGAGGCCGGGAAGCATCATCATATTGTGGGCGATACTGGCTGCATCGGGTTGTTCAGCCCTGGCCGATTCACAGGCCGCAACGGCCAGCAGTATCAGCCTGGCGACAGACGGATCGACGCAGCAGCTTGGCGAGCGATTGTTGAACGCCTACGAGACGGAGCGGCCTGACGCCGTGCTCGCACTGATCCCCGGAAGCAGAAGCACTGCTATCGAAGATGTAAAAAGCGGCAAGGTCGATGCCGCCCTGCTCTTCCACCCATCAACGGACACGGAACTTTACCAGGTTGTCATCGGATACGAGTACCTTGTATTCGTTACCCACCCCAGCAGCGAGGTGATCGACATCGACCGGCAAACGGCGCGGGCGATCTTTGGCGATCAACCGGTTCAGGACGAAACAGCCCAATACCTGCCGGTCGTGCGGGAAGGCAGCAGTTCAGCGCAGATCGCCTTTGAGGAACTGGTATTGAGAGGATCGGGGGTGTCGTCGGCAGCGCAGATAGCGGCCAGCGATTCAAACGTGCTTCACATCGTCGGTCAAACACCGGAAGCCATCGGCTATGTACCGCATCATGCCCTGAACGAAGAGGTGAAGGTGCTCGCCTATGAAGGGGTCTCCCCTACCCTGGAGAATGTCCTGTCAAATCGCTACCCGCTGACAACGTCGGTGGTGTTCGTCTGCCGGGGTGAACCGGAAGGGGACCTGGCGGCGCTGCTCGACTGGATTCTCAGCAGGGATGGTCAGAACGTGGTGAAGTTGATGATGCCGGGGGTCGATGGATAGCCTTGTAGAATATACCAATATTAGCAATGCAGACATTGTACGCGATGGAGCACCCCCTCTGACGAACCTTCGGTTCGCCATCTCCCCCACAGGGGGCGATCACCGGATTCGTTGTTTAAGAGACAGGCGCTAAAGCCAGGGGTTGTTCAGGCGCTCATCGCCGATGGTGGTTTCGGGACCGTGACCGGGATAGACAGTGACATCATCGGGGAGGGTGAGCAGCTCGTTTCGAATCGACGCGAGCAGGGTCGAGGCGCTGCCGCCGGGCAGATCAGTGCGGCCAATGCCGTGCTGGAACAGAACGTCACCAGCGAATACGACTTTATGATCGGGTTCGTACAAGGCGATATGGCCGGGCGTATGGCCGGGGACGAACAGGACTTTGAAATTGAGGCTGCCGATCTTCAACACTTCGCCGGGGACGAGAAGATGATCCGGGGATGGGCTGGGTTCGATGTGGAGATCGAACACCTTCGCCGCGCCGCCGCTTTCAAGAAGGGGCACTTCCAGTTCGTGAATCGCCAGCGGCGCACCGGTCGATTCGACGAAGGCGGCGTTCCCGCCGATATGGTCGAAATGGGCGTGGGTGTTGACAATCAGCCTGACCTGCGCCTGCCGTTCGGCAATGCGGCACGTGATCGAATCATCCGGCCAACCGGGATCGATCAGGATGGCCTCGCGGGTTTCTTCGCAGGTAACGAGATAGCAGTTGGTTTCGATCCAGCCAACCGGCAGAATGTCGATCTTCACCGGGGATACCTCATCAATCCAGCATTACGTCTTCAAACAGATCGCGCTCTCGAACGCGAGCGCCGTTCACGGGCGGATAGGCACGCATATAGGTATCAACATGCTGGTTCTGGAAAAGCGCCATCAATCGCTGCAACAGCCCTGGCCGGGTCAGCCCACCCAACTGGCTGGCATGACACTCCCGTGCCTGCTGTGCCTGCTCATCGACCATGCGGGTGTCGATGCGGGCATGGATCGGGTAGGTGTGGGCGGCAATTTCCCGAAAATTGATATCGCCGTTTTTGCCCATCCGTTCGGGATCGGTGCCAAACAGCGGCATCAGGTTGACGGTCAGGCTCACCAAGCGGCGGTCGAATGTGTGGTAGTAGAGTTTCTGCGGCTGATAAGGGAGCAGACCATCACTCAACTGGCCGGGATACTGTGCTGGATTACCGGCAGCATCAAAGGCGCGAACAGTGGCATCGTGAACCGCAATATGGTCGGGATGGCCGTACCCGCCGTAGGGATCGAAGGTCACGACGACCTGGGGGCGCAGTTCGCGTATGATACGGGTGATACGCCCGGCGACCTCATCGAGGCTGGCCGAACAGAGACTATCGGGATGGCGATTATCTTCCGCGCCCGCCATGCCCGAATCGCGGTAGCCAAGAAGCGTCAACCCGGAAAGGCCCAGCGTTTCGGCGGCGCAGTTGAGTTCGGCAAGGCGGAGTTCCGCGACTGTTTCGAAGCCTTCCATAAACGCCGGGGCAACTTCCCCGACATCGCCATTTGTCGCACAGATCAGGTATACGCCAACGCCCTCGTTGACGTAGCGGGCAATCGAACCGGACATCGCAAATGATTCGTCGTCGGGATGCGCGGTGACGATCAGCATTCTTTTGTTGTTGTTCATGTCAACTCATTCATCCCTACCCAGGGCCAGGCAGCATTCGATTTTGTGCGTGACGGAGCACCCCCTCTGACCGACCTTCGGTCGCCCATCTCCCCCACAGGGGGCGAGCAGGGTTGGCTTTGTTTGATACGGTTGTCAGTTGCTCACCAGATTATTTTCATAAGCACCGGGCAAAAACAACTATCACCCTTTGTGATTCAGTCAGGCACGCTGCGCCTGGACTTCAAGTATTTCCTTCAGGAACTGGCCGGTGTAGCTCTCCGGCACGGCGGCGACCTCTTCAGGTGTACCCTCGGCGATAACCTCGCCGCCTGCCTCGCCGCCCTCCGGGCCAAGATCGATGATGTAATCGGCCACCTTGATGATATCAGGTTGGTGCTCAATTATCAGCACCGTGTTGCCCTGATCGACCAACTGCTGCAAGACATCGATCAGGCGGGCGACATCGGCGGCATGCAGGCCAACCGACGGCTCATCGAGAACATAGAGGGTCTGGCCGGTCGAACGCTTCGCCAGTTCGCGGCTCAGTTTGACGCGCTGGGCCTCACCGCCGGAGAGGGTCGTCGCCGACTGGCCGAGACGAATATAGCCCAACCCGACCGCCTCAAGGGTTTCCAGCTTGTTCGTAATACTCGGAAAGGCTTCGAAGAATTCAAGGGATTCGCTGACCGTCATCGACAGCACATCGGCGATACTGCGCCCTTTGAAGCGAACCTGGAGCGTCTCGCGGTTGTAACGCTTACCGTGACAGACATCACAAGGGACATAGACATCGGGGAGGAACTGCATCTCGACTTTGATCATCCCGTGCCCGGCACAGGCTTCGCAGCGCCCACCTTTGACATTGAAGCTAAAGCGACCGGTCCTGTATCCCCTGATCTTGCTTTCCGGAAGTTCCGCGAATAAATCGCGGATCGGATCGAAGAGCTTGGTGTAGGTAGCCGGATTGCTGCGGGGCGTCCGGCCAATGGGAGACTGGTCGATGTTGATGATCTTGTCGATATACTCGACGCCCTCGATGGAATCGTGGGCACCGGCCCGGACCCGGCTCCCATTGACGATCTGGGCAAGCCGGTTGTAGAGCACTTCGATGAGCAGGCTGCTTTTCCCGCTGCCCGACACACCGGTAATACAGACCAGACGACCCAGGGGGATATGGACATCAATGCCTTTCAGGTTGTTCTCACGTGCACCCCTGATAGTGATCGCCTGGCCGCTGCCGTTTCGACGCTTTTCCGGAATGGGAATGCAACGTCTGCCGGAGAGAAAAGCACCTGTCAGCGAATCGGGATGGTGCAAGATATCTTCAAACGTTCCTTCGGCAACGACTTCACCGCCGTGCTCCCCTGCCCCAGGGCCTAAGTCGATGATCCAGTCGGCATGGTGGATGGTTTCCTCGTCGTGCTCGACGACAAGCAGGGTATTGCCCAGGTCGCGCATGCCTTCGAGAGTCTGGATCAGGCGCAGGTTATCGCGCTGGTGCAGGCCGATGCTGGGTTCGTCCAGCACATAGAGGACACCCATCAAGCGGGAACCGATCTGCGTGGCAAGGCGGATTCGCTGCCCTTCGCCGCCGGACAGCGACCCGGCGGATCGATCCAGGGTGAGGTAATCGAGGCCGACGTTGACCATGAACTGCAAGCGAGATTCGATCTCCTTCAAGACCTGGTGGGCAATCGTCAGGTCACGCTCGGAGAGGAGGGCCGGGTCGCCGTTCGAGCCTTTCAACGAGGCGACCCAGCCGAGAAGCCGGTTGACCGGCAGTTTCGTGATCTGGGTGATATTCTGATCAGCAATCGTGACCGCACGGGCTACCGGGTTGACACGCTCACCCCCACATACCGGGCAGGGACGCTCGGACATGTATTCTTCAATTGATTGACGGATATAATCAGAAGTCGTTTCGCGATAGCGGCGTTCCAGGTTGCGGACAATCCCCTCGTAGCGCGTGCTGTGGCGCAACTGCCGCCCGTCGGAGCCGATGTAGTTGACCGGGATGTACTGGTCGCCCGATCCGTACAGCAAAATCTGGCGGGCCTCCTCGGATAGATCGCGCCAGGGCACGTCCAAATCCATCTCGTAGAAATCGGCGAGGGCCATCACGATCTGGCGTGCCCAGCCATTGCTATCCCAGGTATTCCAACCGGAGGCACTAAACGGCCCTTCGCGGAGCGTTACATCCTGATCGGGGACGAGCAAGCCGGGGTCGATCTCCTGCTGCATACCCAAACCTTCACAGCCAGGGCAGGCTCCGTGCGGGCTGTTGAACGAAAATGACCGGGGTTCCATCTCAGGGAAACTCAACCCACAGTGGGCACAGGATAGATGCTCTGAATAGAGCATGTCCTCCTCTTTTTCGGGAAGATTGACAATGACGATCCCGTCTCCCATTTCGAGGGCTGTTTCGACGCTGTCGGTGAGGCGATAGACGGCTGAAGTTGACTCTTCCGAGACTTCATCAGCAAAATGGCGGACAACCAGACGGTCGACGACAACTTCGATGGTGTGGGTTTCGTAACGCGCTAATTCGACCTGGGTGTCGGCGTCGTAAACTTCGCCGTCAATGCGAACACGAACAAATCCGGCTTTTTGAATATCCTCCAAAACTCGCTGATGGTGGCCCTTACGATCTTTGACCAGCGGGGCAAGAATCTGGATGCGGGTGCCACCGGGCAACTCGCGGATCGAATCGACGATCTGCTGGGCGCTCTGGCGGCCAACTTCGCGGCCACATTCGGGGCAGTGGGGAATCCCAACCCGCGCAAAGAGCAAACGCATGTAGTCATAAATCTCGGTGACGGTGCCAACCGTCGAACGCGGGTTGCGGCTGACTCCTTTCTGATCGATAGACACGGCAGGGCTGAGTCCTTCGATCTGGTCGACGTCGGGTTTGTCCATGCGGCCAAGAAACTGGCGGGCGTAGGCCGAAAGGGATTCGACGTAGCGACGCTGGCCTTCGGCGAAAATGGTATCGAAGGCCAGGGATGATTTGCCTGAACCGGACAGGCCGGTAATGACAACCAGTTGATCACGCGGAATCTCGACATCAATATTTTTCAGGTTGTGCTCACGGGCACCACGCACAACGATTTTATCCTGCGCCATAATTACAAAAATCCTCGCTCAAAATAGTCTGAATAACCGCTTTTCACACAAAAATGCCAATCTGAGTTCGGCGAGTAACCGAACATTTATTCTACCTCGCATTGCAATCTCGATCAACTTTTTTATGTTAAAAAACCAGTTATTTCCCGGCGATAAAACCGCCAGGGTAAAGTTGACGATCTGAGATCGCGACGGCGGAGGAAGGGGTACCCCTACGAGACGGAATCGGGTGTGGCGAACATCAGACAGAGTGTTGAAAGCGAAAAGGGCTTTTGTGGCAAAAAACTGAAGCCATACGTTCAACTGCGGAACGCATGGCTCCAGGAAAGAGGAGACAAAAGGATCAAAGCCAAACCGGATTATTGGGTGTCGAGATACTCCTGAGCCAACTCATAACGGCTGTAGACGTGGTCAATCAACCCGGCCAGCGCGGTATCGAATTCTTCTTCTGTGCTGAGGTAGGTATAGCCTTCGATTTCCCCGTTTTCGCCGACTACATACGGAGCGATCAGGTCGTGGAACGTGGTGTATCGTTCAGCCATTTCCTCCGGCACGAAAACATTGGTGATTAAGTTTTCTACATAGCCACTATAAAGTTCCTGATAGACCGGATCATCGAGCAGATAGCGGATCAGGGGCCAGTTTTCATCTACATCGTCGTGATCGAGAGATGAGGAACTGGCATTCTCCTGCCCGCCTCCACCACCACTCCGATCAGTCAATGCCTCATTGTTATCCCAGGGCATCCAGGTCAACTGCCCTGTTGTGGGATCATTGTAGAGATAGTAGTTATGGGCCATCTGGCCGTAGGTATCCCAGTTTTGAATAACAGAATTGACCGCCAGCCAGTTCAGGAAAACGTCAACGTCGAACACAGCTTCCAGATCGCTGCGCCACGCTTCCGGATCGGTGGTACGGGTATC
>DAOUES010000356.1:0-2333 GCA_034430335.1 Anaerolineae bacterium
GTCATCTCCGATTCACCCTTCCCCGACAGCTTCCCTGACCACCTGATCGAAATCGAGGAGGCGTGTCTTGAACCTGTTCTTGCTGTAGGCATAATAGCACGCCTTGGCGCTGTCGGTGGACATGGCGTGGAAGCGGCCCCGGATCGGGGCGACGACGCAGCAGGTATCGACGGCGAACTTCGCGCCGCTGGCCTCGATTACGCCCGTGCAGCCCATCTGGTCGGCAAGGGCTTTAACGGGCCGCGAGGTGGTGATCCAGAACTCCTTTGTGACCGTCTTCCCGCGCAGCAGGTCGGCGATGCGGGCGACCTCGTCAATCGAGAGATGCGGGCAGCCCAGCGACACGAAATCGACTTCGGCGGGGGCGGCATCGACCAGCGATTGGCGGGCCGCGTCGAGATCGGCGGCGGTGATTGTGAAGCGTTCGGCGGGCGGGGTGTAATCGCCCGCTTCGGGGGTGATCCCCTGCATGTGGAACATCGGCAGGCCGCCGTAGGTGGCGATGCTGGCACAGAAGGATTTGAGCTGCTCAAGCGAGGCGGAGTCGATGCCGGTGATATAGGGGATCGCCCTGCGGCCCAGCGACTCCAGCCGTTCGCCAATCGCCTTGCCCAGCGCACCGAAATCAGCCGTACCGGAGAGCCGCGCCTGCACGTCGACGGTGACACCCGGCTGGCGGTTCTCCTCCAGATGCAATCCGTATTCAGGCGTCCGACCGGTGAGCGCGGCGGCAAGGGCGCTTGGCCCGCCTTCGCGGTTGGTGCGGGCACCGATCACCGAATTGGCGTAACAGACGGCGCTGCTTTCGGCCCAGGCGATGGTATCGCCGGGGGATGGCGTGTTACCGGCGAGGTAGGGCGTGCAGGTGCAGGTGGTGATCACCCCCATGCGGGCAAAGGCGTCGATGACGAGTATTTGCTTTTCGGCGAATTCGGGCGGGATGCCCAGCCGATCCCAATTTTCGATATCCATCCCGGCGGGGTTGAGCGTGGTCAGGACGCGGGTGCGACCACCGCCATCGGCCATCTCCGCCAACCAGTCCAGCCCGGCGTCGCCCAGATTGTCGTAGCTCACCCCGGCGATCTGGACTGACTTGACCGGCAGCATCCGCTCCGCGCCGTAAATCCGGCCCAGCGTTTCGAGGATTTGCATGGCTTTTTGGGATGCTTTGCCCTGCTCACCAGCCAGCATCGATTGTTCTTCAGGAGTCAGATGCATAGAGAGTCTTCATTATATAGAGGAGATGGTAAACACAGATCGATCACCCCCCGTGCGGAACAGAGTTCCGCATCCGCCCCCCTTAGCAAGGGGGGCAACATATCTCAAACTGTGATAGATTTTTTTGCAGCTAATTCTCTAGCTCGAAAAAGTTTCAATCACTTCATCCTGTAATGTTAACCATTTCAGGCAGACACCGTTTAATCGTCCAGGTGCGGGATGTCGAACCGGCTCAGATCGACATCCGGGAAAGGCGCTTTGTCGAACTGCTTGCCGCCGGTTGCGAGCGGGGCGGTCAGGTCGAACCCGACGCGGCAGGTTTTGTGCGACCCCGGTTCGGCGGAGGGATCAAGCGATGATCCGGGCGCACGCAGTTTGACGACCATATCCTCGTCACCCTGAAAGCGGGTCGCCATCGCCCACTCGACCGCCAGCGGATCGTAGATGTCGACGTCGGAGTCGACAACGAAAACGTGTTTACAGGATCGATGCCCGGCGAAAGCGGCATCGATGGCTCGCTTGCCGTCATCCTCGTGCTGCTTGTCGATCTGAACGATGGCATGGAGCCACGAGCATCCACCGGGGTTGACGTGAACGTCAAGGCAGCGAACGACCTCGTTCACCGACTTGAAGATAGTTGGCTCGCGGGGCATACCCATCAGCAGCTTGTGTTCCAACGCACCGGGAAGCAGGGCATGCCAGATGGCGTCGCGGCGGTGGGTGATCGCCTTGACGACAAAGACCGGCTCATCCCGAATGACATCCTGCGTCTCGGTCAGGTCGACGAAGGGGCCTTCGGCGTGGCGGCGGTCGAGATAAACGGTGCCTTCCAATACAAATTCCGCCTCAGCCGGGACAAGCACGTCGACCGTCTTTGCCGGGACGACGGCAAAGGGTTCGAGCGCGTTGGCGATGGTCAGTTCGTCGAAGCCAATCGCCACCGAAGTCGCACCGGCGGCGAGGATGTTCGGCGGCAGGCCGACGCATACCGCGACATCAAGCTCCTTGCGGTCTTGCAGGAAAGCGTCGAAGTGGCGGCCCTTCACCACGCGGATCGCCATCTCGGTCTTCGAGAACTGCATCGCGCGATGAAAATCGGCGTTCTGGCCGTGCTC
>DAOUES010000357.1:0-2569 GCA_034430335.1 Anaerolineae bacterium
CGCGGGTCGAGCGTCATCCGGCCCTGGCTTTTGGCCGTGTCGTCGCCCATCAAATAGGCGACGTAGGCATGGGCGAACTCGTGAACCGCCATTGCGATCAGCAGCACGAAAAAGCGCGATACCAGCGTGGCGATATCTAAATTGAACAAGGCGATCTCCTTCGTCAGCACTCAACAGTTATCAGTTTACTGTCGACACCCGACTCCCGCCAGCCACCGACCATGATGAAACTTAAACAAATCCAACGGCGGTAGGGGCCGAGGCTTGCCCTCGCCCATTGTGACCTATCCGGGGATCGGTAGTTCAATAGTCCCAGCCGAGGAATACGCGCAGCGCCCAGCGGGCAGGCTGCCCGGTCATTCGGATGAACAGCACCGGGGGAGCCATCAGCAGGACGAAGAAGGCGAAGCCCAGCGCGGTCGTCGTCCACCCCGACCGGCGCTCCCACCAGGCCGAAGTTTTCAACGGCAGCACGAACCGGATCAACTGCCACATGTCGAGGGGAAACAGCGGGAGGATGTTCAGCAGCGCGTAGAACAGATTGAACCGCGCCATCACGGTGACGAAATCGGCGAGGGTCGGCCAGCCCTGCCAGGGGATCGACGGTTCGAGCGGCGTCGCGGCGAAAATCCACTGGCACAGCGCAACGATCCCGACCGTCGCCAGCGGCCCGGCGAGGACGGCCAGCGGCCCGCCGATCCAATCGGGGACGCGCATCCGGTGCGGGCTGATCGGTGTGCGCCTGCTCCACCCTACCCCGATCAGCACGCCGCCGATCAACCCGATGTGCTCCCAGTGTCTGGCCGGGTTGAGCGTCAGCCGCCCCGCCTCGCGCGGGGTGGGATCGCCCAGCGCGGCGGCGGCCAGCCCGTGAGCCAGCTCGTGGATCGTGAACGAGATCGCCACCACGACCAGCCGCATCGAGAGCAGCGCGAGGGGAAATCGAAGCCACAGGTTGAGAAAGATGTTCGGTGTGAGCATGGGAGAATTATAGCTTTTTTACCGGTGAATGAGGAAGGGATTCGATCCACAGATGACACAGATTGCACAGATAAAAACTGATTCAGTCCGCGAATTACGCGAATTGCGCTAATTATTTTCCCTGGTTGAGTCTGGATCGTCAGGACTTGCCCCTCTTCCCTGACTGTCCCAAGCCCCAACGTGCGGTGCTCCACACGGAAAAGAAATTCGTGAAATTCGCGCAATTCGCGGATCGAATCCCCCTATTCGCTTCCCCGGTTGATTCAAGTGAACAACCAACTTACTCGACAACAGGAAATATCTGTGCAATCTGTGTAATCTGTGGATTCTCCCCTTTTTGAACCTGATTTGCGCTGTTTTTTTCATTCGACTATACTTCGTTCGTACGTAGTGAATGCAGGACGAAAGCTTCGACAAGAGTTCAGGCCCGGCATTCCTGCCGGGTTTTATCTTGGGCCAGACTTTACCCTGCGCGGCATTACGGATGATTATATTTAGGGTAAAGGAGATCGATACCCATGTCTGATCGTGTAACCGGTGTAGTAAAGTGGTTCAATAATTCAAAGGGCTACGGCTTCATCGCTCCCGACGACGGCAGTAAGGACGTCTTCGTCCACTATTCGGCGCTCCAGGAGACGGGCGGCTACCGCTCACTCGAAGAAGGCGACCGGGTCGAACTGTCCATCGAAGAGGGCGAGAAAGGCCCCCAGGCAGCCAACGTCGTCATCATTTAGAACGGGCACCTATTTAGTTGAACCGGCCTCCCGCAAGGGAGGCTTTTTATATGGTAGACGAGTAACAGCAGAGGTGAACAATGACTGAGCGTAATTATCCATGCGAATTCTGTGACACCACGCTGGAACAGGAAGAAAAGGCGGTAACCCTTACCTTGAACCGGGGCGGTAAAGTCTACGTATTCGAAGGGGTTCCGGCGCGGGTGTGCCCCAACTGCGGGCACCGGTACTACAACGGCCCGATGATCACCCGCCTTGAGCGGCTCATCCGCGAGGACACGCTTCCAGGCGCGGAACCGATTGAAGCCTATAAGGTCCCTTACACGGCAGTAGGACCGTGATCGCAGTACCCGCCCCTACAGCACATCGAGGAACGACCGCCCCTGCTTCATCCCCCGGCGAAGCATCCAGCCGGTGAGAGTGTCCGGGAGCGGCTCACGATCCCGGCCCTCGCGCCGCGCGAGTGACATCGCCCCTTCTTCGCAGACCGTCACACACTGGCCGCAGCCCAGGCAGCGCATCACGTCGACCACCGCCGTGCCTTCCGGCAGATCGATGGCGTCGAACTGGCAGCGGGCGGAACAGTCGCCGCACCCGGCGCACAGATCGGGATCGGACACCGCCAGGAAATCCGAATGCGCCACCGCCGCCGGGATTTTGAACTCGGTCAGCCCGCGCAGAACCCCGCACGAGCAGGTGCAGCAGTTGCAGATATAGTGAATCCCATCGCGGTAGTTGCCGGTGGTGTGGATCAGCCCGGCTTCGCGGGCATCGACCAGCAGTTGGAGCGCTTCGGCTTTGGTGAGCACGCGCGTCACCGGCGAATCGTCGAACGCCCCCTCGTGTTCGGAGAA
>DAOUES010000358.1:0-9563 GCA_034430335.1 Anaerolineae bacterium
CAGAGCGAATCCAGAGAGCGACCGCGAGGGGCCACTCCCACGACACCAGATCAATAGAGAATGGTCAGCCGGAGACGGTGGACAGGGCAAAAATCATGATGGCGATCAGGCCGCCAACGGAAAGCAGGCCGATGACAACATAAACGATAATCATCAATCGCTTCTGCTTCTTCTGTGCCTGGGCAGCGCGTTGGGCGAGAATCTCAGCGCGTATCCGGTCTTCTTCCATCAGGCGGGCACGGTGACCGGCCAGGTATTCGGCATCGGCGGATTTGGTGGCGGTCAGCACCTCACCGCGCTCGATGATGCCGTCGCCGTCAAGGTCGGAAAAACGGGAGATGATCCCCGATAACGTATCGAGGGGTTCGGCGCACTCCTCGCAGAATTGGGCACCGGGGAGATTGATGGTACGGCACTTCGGGCAGACAGCGCCGAGGTTGCCGCCGCATTTCATACAGCGCAGCGCCTGGCCGGGGTTGACCGTTCCGCAGACCCGGCAGATGATCTCTTCGCGAGGTGATTCGAGGACTGCGTTACAGAAGCTACAGACCAGATTGCCTTCCGCATCGTGCTCGAAGTGATTGGCACCGCAGGCGGGGCAGGAAAGACGTTTGACACCCATCGGTTGATTACCTCCCAGAACTGATCACCTACCAGTATAGCCAGAAAAAGCGCCGCCGGGAAGTTGCAATTGTGCAACTCATCACGCAAAATCGCGTAGAATACTATGAACACCAACCTATCCGACAATTCACTTCGTTCATTTCGGATAGGCACAAAAACGAAGCTGATTTCTGGATAGATTGACAGTCAACCTGTTGGAGAGTGATCATGAGCGTAATCGAACAATCGCCGGAGATAAAACCGGAAACCACGTCAGAAGAGCGCACCTGGGCGGCGCTGGCGCATATCAGCGGCCTGCTCACCCTGCTCGTATCGCTGGGATCGGCGGGGGCTGCCGGGATTCTGCTGGCATTCATCCCGTTTGTGATATACCTGATTTACAAAGACAAATCCAAATACGTGGCGAACCAGGCCGCACAAGCCTTTGCCCTGCAAGTTGTGGGGACGGTCGGGTTCTTGCTGGCTTTGCTGGCCTGGATTCTGGTTCTGGTCTTCTTCTGGGTGATCACCGGCGTGCTGTCGGCGATTCTGATCGGCATCGTGTTGATCCCGGTCGCCATCGTCCTGACCATCGTGCTGCCGCTTGCCTGGATCGCCATTCCGTTCGTGCTGGGGGGCTACTCGATTGCGGCTGCCGTTCAGACCGCGAATGGCAACGATTACCAGTATCCGTACCTGGGCCGCTACGTCACGAAGTGGCTCGAACAACACGAAACAGAGTCGGCTCCAGCCGTTTAGCGACGCGGCTCTCCGGCCAAGCACGCTGAAATAGGCGAAACCGCGCCGGTTTGTCCGACCTCTCTTTCAGACGAGGTGGTTCCCTGTTGGGTCCACCTCGTTTGCTTTGCCCCGTCTCACAATCAATCCACTTTTGAACCAAAATCGTAGTTTGAATAATCCTGTGCTAGAATTTGCACAAACGTCTTTCATCAACAGGCAGCTAGAGAAAGTGAGGCACTTGAGGTGAACCCTGTAGGCGCATTCACGTTTGTTCTGCACAGCCATCTTCCTTATGCCCGAATGGCCGGACGCTGGCCTCATGGCGAGGAATGGATTCACGAAGCAGCCGTTGAAACATATCTACCACTGTTAAATGCCCTCTACGATCTGAAAGAACAGGGAGTTGACTACCGGTTGACGATCGGGATCACCCCCATCCTCGCCGAGCAGTTAGCCGACGACGACGTGATAGACCACCTCGACGCCTATCTCGAAGAGAAAATCGGAGTCGCGAAAGCGGATATCGACCGCTTCGACGAAGAAGAAGACCTCCACCTGAAATATCTTTCCGGGTACTACCGCGACTATTTCGAACAGATCAAGACAAGTTTCGACGAGCGCTTCAACCGAGATATCATCGGAGCCTTCCGTGTTTTGCAAGACGCGGGATCGATCGAAGTCATCACCTGCGCGGCCACACACGGATATCTGCCCCTGCTGGGCCAGGATTCGTCGATTTACGGCCAGCTCAAGACCGGCGTCGAGACGTACAAACGGCATTTCGGGAGGCCGCCGCGCGCGATCTGGCTGCCGGAATGCGCCTATCGCCCGGCCTATATCGACTCGGATGGAAAGGTCAGGCCGGGGATCGAACAATTCCTGCACGAGTTGGGCATTGAACTTTTCTTCAGCGAAACGCATACCATCGAAGGTGGTCAGCCCGTCGGCGTGGCCGCCGGGGACGCGATTGGGCCGTACGGAGAGATCAAACGGCGCTACGTGATCCCTGTTCAGCAGGCGATCCCGCGCCGCGAGGCTTCGACATTTCAACCGTACTATGTCTCCGACACAACCTCAGGAGTGAAGGCCGAACAGCATTCGGGGGTGGCCGTGATTGGCCGCGACAACCGGACCGGGATGCAGGTCTGGTCAGCCGATTGGGGCTATCCCGGCGACTATGATTATCGGGAATTCCATAAAAAAGACGGAATATCAGGACTGCAATACTGGCGCGTATCTGGCCCCCGCGTTGACCTGGCAAACAAAGACTTCTACCATCCCGATTGGGCAGAATATAAAATCGGCGAACACGCTCGCCACTTCGCCTGGCTGGTATCAGATCGGCTCAAGGAATACCACAATTCTACCGGCAACTACGGCCTGATCGCCGCCAACTACGATACAGAACTGTTCGGGCACTGGTGGTTCGAGGGTATCGAATGGATCAAAGAGGTGCTTCGCCAACTGGCCGACGACGAGGCGGTCGAACTGGTGACGGCCAGCGACTTCGTCGAGCGACACAAACCGGTCGAAGTGCTCCACATCCCGGAGAGTTCGTGGGGGATGGGCGGCAGTCACTGGACATGGGACAACCACGATACACACTGGATGTGGGGGCCGATCCACAGCGGCGAGGAGCGCATGGAGAAGCTGGCCGACAGGTACACCGATCCAACGCCGGACGAAAAGGCGACACTCAACCAAGCGGCGAGAGAACTCCTGCTGCTGGAATCAAGCGACTGGCCGTTCCTGGTAACCACCGGACAGGCGCGCGAATACGCGATCAGGCGGTTTACCCGGCACGTGGAACGCTTCGAAGCGCTGGCGACTTCACTGGAACGCGGCCAACCAAACCGGCAGCTTGCCGACGAACTCTACGAGGTCGACAAGGTGTTTCAGGATATCGACTACCGCTGGTTCAAATCACGGTGACGTTCACTTTCGACCCGAATCCTGCATCACCCGACCCTTGTAACACAGATAGGATTTGCCCGTGAACATCTTATTCGTCGCAGCGGAATGCGCCCCCTTCGTCAAAGTCGGCGGGCTTGGCGATGTCGTCGGCTCACTGCCGAAGACACTGCGAAAGCTGGGGCATTCCGTTCGCGTCATCCTCCCTCACTTCGGCACCATCAACGACGACTATTTCGGCATCACACCATACCACAGCTTCGAGATGACCTGGAACAATACCGACACACGGGTCGACGTGGGCTATGTGTCACGGCATGATGTTCCCCACTTCTTCATCCGGGGGTGGCCGTTCTTCGCGCCGAATGAGCCGTTCATCTATCACGAAGACGTGGGGATCGACATCGGGCGGTTCCTGTTCCTGTGCGGGGCAACGCTGGAATTCGTCCGCTGGCTCGACGAGCAGGAAAACTGGAAACCGGACATCTATCACGTCAATGACTGGCATACCAGTTTTCTTCCCTACCTGCTGCAATTAGCCGATAAAAACGACCCGGTGTCTGGCCGGGCGGCAAGTGTCCTGTCGATACACAATCTGCGCTACCAGGGATGGGGAATCGGCTGGCATATGGATAGAGCGGGAATACCGCCAGCCGACCATGAACTGCTGACGGCATCGGGCAACCAGGACAGCGCAATGGCACTGGGACTGGTCTACAGCACGATGCTGAATACGGTCAGCCCACGCTACGCACAGGAGATCACCTCTGACGACGGCGGGTTCGGCCTGGATGGTATTCTCCACGCACGGATGTCCCGCATGGTGGGCATCCTGAACGGGATCGACGCGAACCGGTGGAACCCGGCAACCAGCGCGACGATCCCCTACATCTACAACAAGGACACAATCGAACAGCGCATCCACAACAAGTTAGCCATTCAGACCGAACTGGGACTGCCCCAGCGACCGGATGTCCCGATGATGGGAACGGTGATGCGGCTGGTCGAGCAGAAGGGGCCGGGGATCATGTTTCCGGCGGTTCGTGACATGCTGGCCCACTACGATACACAGTTCGTGCTGCTGGGAAGCGGACAGTATCAATATGAGAACGACGCCTACGCGCTTGGACGTGATTTCCCGGAGCAGGCCGCCATCAGGCTGGTGTTCGACGAGGGGCTGTCGGAAAGAATCTATGCAGCGGTCGATATGTTCCTGATGCCGTCCCTGTTCGAGCCGTGCGGCCTCGGCCAGATGATCGCGATGCAGTATGGCGCTCTGCCCGTCGTCCGCGAGATAGGCGGATTGGCCGATACCGTATCGCCCGATGTCGGGTTTACATTTACAGACTTCTCATCATACAGCCTGGGAAAGGAAATCGAACACGCGCTCGATCTCTATTCCAACGATCCTGAGAACTGGAAGCAGCGGCAAATCAAGGCGATGTCGTTGGACTTCTCGTGGGAGAAATCGGCGAATCAGTACGTGGAGTTGTATGAGAAGGCCGCCAGTGTGAAGAACCAGTACGGGTGAGCCTGACAATGAAGCAGTTTCTTGCTCGATTATCCTGTGAAAATGATTGGTTTGACGATTCCCGGGGCTGAAGCCACCGGGCTAAAATCAATACATCGTCTGCGGTGGGCGGCAACCGGTTTTCCAGTTGCCTGGGCGGGGGACAACCTTCGGTCGTACACCGCCCCTACAAGACCAAAGCAGGCAGCCAGGTGATGTCGGGAAAATATCTGATATGTCTCATTCATGTCGATTCTTGTCGAGTATTGAACGGAGTATGTAGCTGTTATGAACAAAATCATCCTATCGCTGACAATACACAATCACCAGCCGGTTGGGAATTTCGGTTGGGTTTTCGAGGAAGCGTACGAAAAAGCGTACCTGCCCATGCTCGAATGCCTGGAACGCCACCCGACGATACGGATGGCGCTGCACTATACCGGCCCGCTGCGCGACTGGTTAGTCGAAAACATCCCGGACTTTTTCCCACGACTGGGCAAACTCGTCAAACGGGGACAGGTGGAGATCATGTCGGGGGCGTACTATGAGCCGATCCTGGTGGTGCTCAACGACGCCGACAAGATCGGGCAGATCAGGAAGCAGACCGAATCGGTGAAAGAGGATTTCGACTTCGATGCCAGCGGGCTGTGGCTGGCCGAAAGGGTGTGGGAACCGCACCTGCCCCGGATTTTGAACGAGGCCGGGATCGAATATACCATCGTCGACGACACACACTTCAAGGCGATTGGCTACACCGACGACGACCTGCTTGGCTATTACGTCACCGAGGAACAGGGCAAAACACTGAAAGTATTCGCCACGTCGATGCCGCTCCGGTATTCGATTCCCTGGAAGGACGTCGATCACGTGATCAACTGGCTGCGAGAGCAGGCCGAATCAAATGGCTACGACGCCCGCTATATGGGCAAACAGAAAATCGCGACGATGGGCGACGACGGCGAGAAGTTCGGGATGTGGCCCGGCACCTATGATTACGTCTGGACGGGCGGCTGGATGGATCGGTTCTTCGAGGCAATCGAAGCCAACAGTGATTGGCTGGAAACGATGCCACCGGGCGAAGTCGCAAAGAATTACCCAAGCCTGGGACGCATCTATCTCCCCACGTCATCATACGAGGAGATGGGCGAGTGGGCGATGCCCCCCTTCCCTGCCTGGGAACTGCCCCACCTCAAACACATGCTCGCCGACGAAGGCCGCACCGATATCCTCAAATATATGCGCGGTGGACTGTGGCGGCAGTTCCAGGTGAAGTATGCCGAGGTCAACCAACTGCACAAGAAATCGCTGCTCGTCAGCGAGAAAGTCCAGGCGATGACGGACGGGCCGCGCAAACAGCAGGCACTCGACGCTTTGTGGGCCGGTCAATGCAACTGCGGCTACTGGCACGGGGTCTTTGGCGGCATCTATCTCTTTCACATCAGGCAGATCGATTACGAGAACCTGATCAAGGCGGAAAACCTGGCCGACGGGCTGGATCGGGCAGACGCAAAGCCATTTGCCAGGTCAGAGATCGTCGATTTCGACCGGGATGGACTGGACGACGCCATCCTGACCGGCGACAAACAAACCCTGATCTTCGATCTCGACCAGGGCGGATCGGTCGTCGAGTGGGACTTCCGGCCAACAGGCTACAACCTGGCCAATGTCCTGACCCGGCAGCGGGAAGGCTATCACAAGACACTCGAAGACGCGGCACTGTCCAATACAATCGTGGTTATCGGAGAAGAAAGCGGCGGCGACGAGCCGGACAACATCCACTCGGAAGTCGTGCGCGTGCGCGAACCCGGTTTGCAGCACAAACTGATCTACGACTGGCACCGGCGAGCATCGTTCATCGACCATTTCTTAGACGCGGATACGACTCTCGACGGGTTCTATCGCAGCCAGTATGGAGAGTCGGGGGATTTTGTCAACCAGCCGTATGCGGCGAGTCTTTCGGAAAACGACGAGGGTATAGCGATCATCACGCTGACGCGCGGTGGAGCCGTCTGGCAGGGCGGGATGCAGCTCCCGGTGACCGTCGAGAAGATCGTATCACTGGCCCCAGGTGAAAGCACTCTGACCGTCGATTACACGGTCACAAACGGCGACGGCGGTACGCTCGAAAAACGCTTCGGCGTCGAGACGAACTGGGGACTTGCGGGCGGCAATGACGATCATACGTATCTGTCGGTGGGCTTCGGGCGCTATTCACTGGGCGAGATATCGTCGAATGACGAAGTCGACGATCTGACCATCACCAGCAACCTGTGGGGGATCAAAGCCGCGTTAGAAGTCGACCGCCCGGTGACGCTGTGGCGATTCCCATTGGAGACGATATCGGCATCCGAGGCGGGCTTCGAACTCAACTACCAGGGTTCGACTTTCCTGCTCTGGTGGCCGATCAAGCTCAAGCCCGGCGAAAGTTGGAAGGTGACGATCAAGACGAACATCCAGCAGTTGTAAACCGGCGGCGACCGGTTTTACCGCAAACTTCCAGCAAAGGAGAATGCCCGGCAGCAGACATAACTAACAGGATTGCCAGGTTTTAACGATGGCACACAAATGGCATAGAAACCACCGTCGAAAATCCAATCAACTGGTGACACTCGTCACATGACATGCCGACAAAACCATTGATATAGTATTTGAGACTGTAAGAAAGCAAGAACAATACGACCTGGAGGTCTATAATGTCATTGAAGATCACCGAAGAATGCATCAACTGTGGTGCATGCGAGCCAGAGTGCCCGGTCGAGGCAATCAGCGAGGGCGACGAGTTTTACGTCATCGACCCCGACCTCTGTGTTGAGTGCGAAGGGTATTACGATACCAGCCAGTGTGTTGAAGTCTGCCCCATCGACGACTGCATCATCCCGCTTTAGGATTTGCACAGCATCTTACCTGCACACAAGGTGTAGAAATTGAGAGAGACGCCCGATACCGAGCGTCTCTCTTTCTTTTTTTCTTTTTCCCCCCAGGCTATGCCCCGCTCAAGGCTGCCAGGTTTCCAGGGCCAGCAGCGCTTCATCTGTTCCGATGTTGTACAACGCCTCGGCTGCAATATCGCAGACCCGGCTTTCGGTGCCAAACATGTCGCCTGAACGGTCATCGAGCAGCCGGATCAGATAGGGAACCGCCTCCGCTGCGCCGATCTGACCAAGCGCCCAGGCTGCACCGCGACGGATGTTGCCGTCGGCGTCGTCGAGAACTGAGATCAGGCCGGGCACCGCCGCATCGCCGATCAGCAGGAGTTTAGACCAGTTACGTGTGGCAATATAATAGGTGACTTCGGTATCGACATCGTCGGGGAACCAGCCGACCAGATCAAGCGCCTCGACGATGGAATCACGCACCGCCCCGCGCGCATAATACAGGGCATCGATCAAGCCTGATGGGTCGGCGTCGCCGATCTCCCAGACCACCTGGGCGACCTCGGCCTGGAGCGCCCGACCGCCGCGCCAGAGCGCTTCGTGCAGGCCGGGTAAAGCACGTACATCATGAAAATGCTCGGCCAGGGCGAGCGACGCAAACACCCGGACTTCATAATCCGAGTGTTCGACGGCCTCCAGAAGCTCATCCAGCAGATCGGGCGAGTTGTCGGCGAGAAGCTGCTCGATCAACTCGATGGGCGATTCGTCGTCGTAGTCATCGTCAAAGTCCATGCTCACCATACCGCCCCGGCATCACGGCGCGATTTTTATTCCTCGTTCCCGGCAAGGAAACAAAGATAGTGAATCACCGTATCGATCCCCTTGTAGAAATGATCGACGCGGAAGTTTTCGTTGGGCGAATGGACGTTGTCTTCCAGACCAAAGCCCATCAGCACGGTAGGAATGCCGAGTTCTTTCTGGAAAGTGGCAACCACCGGGATCGAACCGCCTTCGGCAGTGAAGACCGGCTCGACGCCGAAGATGGCCTCGTAAGCACGGGAAGCCGCCGCGATCTCCGGCGAATCGAGCGGCGAGATCGACCACCAGCCCGTCGAATGGGTGAACACGTCGACCTCGACGCCATCACCGGCCAGCTTCTTCACATAGTCGGCAAACAGGTCGGCGATCTCCTGCGGGTCCTGATCGGGAACCAGCCGCATGCTGACTTTCGCCCCGGCTTCAGCCGGAAGGACCGTCTTGGCTCCTTCGCCGGTAAACCCGCCCCAAATCCCGTTGACCTCGCAGGTGGGCCGGATGGTCACACGCTCAAGGAACGTGTACTCTTTTTCGCCCCAGGGTTTGCCCAGGCCGGTTTCCTTCCGCCAATCATCGACGGTATAGGGGACTTTTGCGAGAACAGCACGCTCACGGTCGGTGAGCGGGCGGACCTTATCGTAAAAGCCGGGGATGGTCACCGTGCCGTTGTCATCGTGCAGCGCCGCAACAATATCGGCGATGGCCTGAGCCGGGTTATAGACCGAACCACCGTAGGAACCGGAGTGCAGATCACGTCTTGGCCCCTTTAGATTGATTTCCATGTAAGTCAGGCCGCGCAGCCGGTAAACAATCGAGGGCTGATCAGGCGCGAGAATACGACTGTCGGAAATCAACGCGCTGTCGGCGGCCAGTAGATCGGTGTTCGCCTCGACGAATTTATCGAGATTGACCGACCCGATCTCCTCCTCACCTTCAAAGAGTATCTTCACATTGACCGGCAGCCTGCCCAAAGTGGAGAGAAACGACTCGGCCACCTTCAGGTGAATAAACGCCTGCCCCTTATCATCAGAAGCGCCGCGCGCGTAAATCTTCCCGTCCCTGATTTCCGGTTCAAAGGGAGGGCTGTCCCACTCCTCAACCGGATCGAC
>DAOUES010000359.1:0-5932 GCA_034430335.1 Anaerolineae bacterium
TCCTCGACGAAGAGGGCTTCCTGGAAGTCGAAACGCCGATCCTCCAGCCGATCTACGGCGGCGCTGCCGCGCGGCCTTTCGTGACGCATCACAACCAGCTCAAGCAGGACCTCTACCTGCGGATCAGCTTCGAGCTGTATCTCAAGCGGCTGCTCGTCGGTATGTACGACGCCGTCTACGAGATTGGCCGCGACTTTCGCAACGAGGGCGTCTCCCGCAAGCACAACCCGGAGTTCACCCAGGTCGAGTGGTACAAGGCCTATATCGACTACAACGAGGTGATGAACATCACCGAGCGGATGGTCGCCTACGCCGGTGAGCAGGTGACCGGCTCGGCGGTCATCACCTTCCAGGGCCACGAAGTCGACCTCACCCCACCCTGGAAGCGCATCACCCTGCGCGATGCAATCATCGAGGCGGCAGGCATCGACTATACCGAGTATCCCGATGCCGGCTCGCTCGCCGCCGTGATGCGTGAGAAGGGCAAGAATCCCAGCCCCGACAGCACATGGGGCAAGCTGGTCGATTCGCTGCTCGGCACCGATGTCGAGCCGGGGTTGATCCAGCCGACCTTCATCATCGACTACCCGCGTGACATCAGCCCGCTGGCGAAGATGAAGGACGACGATCCCTCCCACGTGGAACGCTTCGAGTTCTTCATCGCCGGGCTGGAGATGGGCAACGCTTTCTCCGAGCTAAACGACCCCGTCGATCAGGAACAGCGCTTCGTCGACATGGGGCGGCTCTACGGCGAGGACTCCGAAGAGAGCCACCCGGTCGACGAAGACTACCTGCGGGCGATGCGCTACGGGATGCCGCCCAGCGGCGGCTTTGGGATGGGCGTCGACCGGCTGGTGATGCTCCTCACCGACCAACCCAACATCCGCGAGGTGCTTCTCTACCCGCACCTCCGCAGCCGCGACGAGTAAAAAACAGAGAATGCCGCGTTTTTTTAATAATCGCCCTCTCATATAATTTGGCGTCGTACGGGCACAGCGGGCTGTGCCCCCGGTCGCCCTAGACGCAAGACGAGCCGCCCGAATTTCGGATGGCTCGTTTTTTCGATCATATCTCCGGCGGTATCCTGTCTCGCGCCGAATACCCCGGCCCTTTTTCGAAGAATAGATAGTTCGGCGCGATGTCGTCCTGCAGTTCGTCGGGAATCTCTTCCTCCGGCCAGATCGCGTTGTACGGGCAGGCCGGGACGCACGCCCCGCAGTCGATGCAGGCCGCCGGGTCGATGTAGTAGTAAGGCCACTCGTCAATCGGGCAGCCCGCCACGATGCAGTCCACCGGGCAGGCATCGACGCACCCGCCGTGCCGCAGGCACAATCCGGTGATCACATGCGTCATCGCTTCAGCCCACCGCCTCGACAGTTTCGGACAGTTCAACCGGTATTTCCTCTGACGACTTCGGCGCAACCTTTCCTTCCAGCAGCAGGTAGCCCGCCGCGCCGATCAGTCCAAGCGCCCCGACGATGTACCACAGCCAGAGCGGGTTGGTGTTGTCCATCACCAGCCCGGCCAGCATCGGGGCCAGCGCAAAGCCAACCGTCCAGGTGAAACCGTGCGCAGCCATGTAGCGCCCGCGCATATCCTCCGGCGCGAAGTCGGCGACCATTTTCTGCGCAACCGGTACGACCACCATCTCGCCGATGGTGATGATCGCCATCGCCAGCAGGAACAGGCCGTACACGTTCGCAAAACCGTACATCGCGTAGCCAATAGCATACAGCAGCGAGCCGACCGCCAGCATGATCATCGGGCGGAATTTCTCGAGCCGCCGCGTCAATCCAATCTGGAACAGCACGACCATCGCGGCATTCAGCGTCAGTATCCAGCCCCATCCCTGCTCGTTGACGCCGTGTACGTCGCGCAGGAAGACGGCCAGCGTTGTGTTCATCTGGATATAGACCGTCGTGACCAGCAGGCCGATCACCAGGAACCAGACGAAAGCCCGGTGTTTCAGCACCCGCACGTAACCGGCAAAGGTCTGCGCCAGCGATTCTTTCGGCTCGTCCGGCAGGGCTTCCGGCTTTGTCTCCGGGATCATCACCAGCACCACAATCGCCATCAGCGTGCTGGTGACCGCGTCGGTCAGAAACAGCGTCAGGTAGCCGACCCGTGTCGCCAGCAGCCCGCCGATCGATGGGCCGATGGCTACCGCCAGGTTGAACGCCACCCGCATGATGGCGTACGCGCTGGCGCGCTTTTCCTCTTCCACCAGGTCGGAAACCATCGCGTTCTGCGCCGGGTGGCCGATGTTCGCCACCGTGCCGACGATCAGCGACGCGGCGAAGAACCAGTGGAAATCACCGATCACGCCCATCAACACGCTGGTCGTCGCGCTGAAGATCAGCCCGATGATCATCATGGTCTTCCGGCCAAACCGGTCGGCCAGCGCCCCGCCGATCATCCCGCCCAGCGCATCGCTGACAGCGTACAGTCCAAAGAGCAGCCCGACCGTCGTCATGTTAACCCCGAACTTGGCGGTCACGTACAGGGTGAAGAACGGCCAGATCAAAGCCCCACCCAGGTGATCGACGAAAGAACCGGCGACCAGCGTCCAGAAGGTCGGGTTGTATTCACGGATGGTGCCTCTCACCCGCTGGTTCAGTTGATCAATTGCCTTGATTGCCATCACAATGCCTCACTAATTTACCGTTAGCTGACGGCCTACCATTACACCGCGCTGCTCGATGCCGTCATGTACCTGCCAGACTGCTTGTTTACCCGGTTACCCAACTATTCGGGTAACGCGCATAAATCCTAACATGGTTTGCTCGATCAGTCAAGGGTAAAAAACGGAATCCTTATCACAAACCCTGTACGCCCGAACTGGTGAAAGCGTTTCCGAATAAAAAAACAGCCACGATTGTGATCGTGGCTGCTGGCCGATCCGATTCTTGCCGGTAAGTCTACTCGAAGATAACCTCCGGCGGCTCGATGTCGCTCGATACGAGGTGGAACCATGTTCTCCCCGGCTTGAACGCGATCTGTGCGCCGCTCGCGTCGAAGAACTGGATCATGTCAGCCTCGCCCGCCCGCTTCCAGGTCACCTCGTAGCGCAGGCCGTCACGCAGCAGCACCGCGTCGCCTTGCCCGGTCAGGGTCACCGCCACCGAGTGCAGTCCCGATGGTTCGTCTTCGACGAAATCCGCGTCGTAATGATCGGCATAGACGACTACCACGTTCTCGAACGCAAGCTGTTCGCCGGTCAGGTCGTCTCCGTGAACCACGTCGTCCGTCCAGAGCAGCCAGGTGCCGCTCTCCGCGTCGAACTGCCACGTGTTGTTCGGCGCGGGGCCGAGATAGTTGATCTGGGCGGTCGATGTCTCGATGCCGCCCTCCGGCACCAGCTTATCGAACACGAAGCCCGGTTCGAGTGTCGTGCTCGCCCCGATATTCCGTTCTTCGGCCAGTTTCCACAGTTCGGCAGGAATGCTGAACAGGGTATGCTCGACCGCCTTCCCCTCGAGAGGGATTCGGACGCTGTACGGATCGCGGTAGCCGAATTCGTAGGTAAAGTTCCGCTCCACCCAGTCCGCATCCAGCATCAACTCCCTGACGCGCGGCGGCGTTCCCGGCGCGTTTCGATTCGTGCTGTAGCCCGACGCCACGTAAATCCCCTCGTACATCGGCACCAGTTCCAGGTCGGGCAGCCGACCGCTCCGCACCGACCCCACCCGTTCCGGCGTCTCACCCAGGAAGACCGCCGTGTAGCGAGTCGCCACCCGGTAGCCTTCCATCGTGTGTTCCCACACCTGATCGGCTGATGCCAGGCCGCTCTGCGGCCTCACCGATGGCGGCGCGTTGCTCACCTTGATCAAGAGCGGCGGTCGATCAAGCACCGCAGGATCGTCCACGACCAGCCCGGTGAGCGGGTTGACGTTGTCGGGGAAGTCGCTGGGGCCAAACGGCCCGAGGTTCTCCGGCTCGACCGATTCCGCCTCGACCGGCGCGGCTGTTGTCGCCTCTACCGCCGTCGGCGCGCCGAAGACCGGCTGGGCCGTTCCGATGGCCGCCGGGTCCGGGGTGCGGGTCGCGGTCGGCGTGACGACCGGCTCCGATTCGCAGGCCGACAGCCCGCCCAGCAGAAGAATGGCTAGAAGAAGAAATTGAAGTCGTTTCATGATGTCTATTTATTGCCTCGTTAGTCTGTAGTCCCGATCCCGTCTCGTACGGGCGCAGCCCGCTGCGCCCACCGGTCGGCGGTTCACCTTTAGCCCGGCGGCTTCAGCCCTGGGATGAATAATCCAACAATCGACGTTCCTCTACGGCTCGACGGCCAGCTTATCAAACCCAATCGGCACGATCTCGAACCAGGTATTGCCCGGTCTGAAATACAGCACCTCGCCCGATGTCGTCGTGAACTGGAGCACCTGTTCCGGGTCGTTTCGCGTCCACCAGCCCTCGATCCGCTGCCCGTCCCTGAACAGCGACGCCGGGCCTTCGCCCCACAGTTGGATTTCTATCGACCACAGCCCGTTGTAGCTGTCTTCCAGGATGTCGGTGTCGACGTGCATCGCGGCGACGGCGATCACGTTTGAGGCGGTGAGCTGCTGACCGGTCAGGTAGTCGATATGCGGTTCACCGGCCAGCATGCGCTGGTACAGGCCCGTCGAAGGGTTGTAGTCCCAGCGAACTTCCATCATGCTCGTGCTGAAATCGATCTCCACCGCCGATGCGGGCGTGCCGCCTGCGTTCGGTTGGGCGCGGAAGGCCAATCCCGGCGTCATATTGGGCGGCAGGTTGACGCCCCGGTCGCTCGCCAGCGCCCAGATTTTTTCCGGCTGGGCGAACATCGTATGCTCCAGCGCCAGCCCTTCCCGCTGAATCCGCACCAGGTACGGATCGCCGTACTCCGGCCCGGAGAAGTTGCGGTTCCTCCAGTTCACGTTTTCGAGACGCAGCCTGACGCCGTGACTGAAACCCGAGCAGGAAAAGACCGCGTCGAACATCCGCACGATCTCGAAGTCGATCAGCCGCCCGCTCCGCACCGACCCGACCAGGTCGGGAGCCTGGCTGTAGAAAATCGACGTGAAGCGCGTCACGCCGCCTTCCGTGTAATGCTCGAAGATGATGTCGGCGTAGCTCAACCCCGACTGCGGGCGGGCAAGCGGGTCATTCGAGACTTTGATCGCCAGCGGCGACCGGTTCAAGACGTTCAGGTCGCTGACCGGCATCCCGGTCAGCGGGTTTACGTCCGCCGGGTAGCTGTCGGGGCCGTACGGCCCTTCCGGGATCGGGAAGGGAGTCGCGGCAGCGGCGGCCACCGGTTCAGGCGTCGCCGCACCGACCTCCCCCGGATCGAGCGGGCCGCCGGGCGTCCGGGTCGGGGTCGGCGTGAGCACCGCCTCCGATTGGCAGGCGCTCAAGATCATCATACAGCCCAGGATCAGGCTGATTGTCAGTATCAATACGAATTTGAGACGGTGCATTCCGCCCACACTCCTGGTGCAGTTGGGTCGAAGTACGACCGGGGATTGGCCGCCCGCCTTGTCCAACTGCCCGATAGCTTGCGCTCAGTCTGGCCGTCGGCCAGCGCAGGGAATTATACCACGTGGTTTTCTGCTTTGGGCATAGCTCTTAAACGACGGATCGACTACGCCGGGTAGACGATCTGCCACAAAAAAGCGCGGCGGCTGCCGCGCTCATGCATACTGTTGATTCTCCCTACCTGCGGAACGTCCGCAGTGTCTCAAGGTAATAATCCGGCAGGCCGATGTCGAAGCGCTTCCCGTCGATGATCAGCCCCAGGAACCCGCCCTCCTGCCGCAGCCGGTCGAGTGTCGAGGTTAGCTGGAACTCCCCGCGCTCGCGCACGTTGTGCTTGACATGCTCCTCCAGATAGTCGAATATCTGCGGCTTGATGATGTACTGGCCGAACACCGTCAGGTATTCGTCCTGCGGAAGCCCGGTGACCTGCAAA
>DAOUES010000360.1:0-10138 GCA_034430335.1 Anaerolineae bacterium
CTTCACTGCGAACCGTATCATCGCCGCGATTGGCCTGTTCAGGCGGCGGCTGTGGGGCTTCTGGATGGCGATCTTCGTCTGCGCCTCGACGATTGTCGTCGCGCCGGTGCTGCTCCCCCTCACCGGCGGCGAGATGATCGTCGACGGCCTGATCGTATTTTTGCTGCTGCTGGCGCGTTTCGGGGCGCGGGGGTTGGTGGATGGGGGATAGGTCGCCCTCCGTTGATTTGACCGGTGCGCCGAGAAATCAGGGCAGCTCCCGGCGCGGAACCGACGTCGCGATCCGAAACCCGATGTCGTAGCTCCGGGTATCGGGAACATACCAGTAGCGATAAGTTACCCGCGCGTCATCCCGATTGTCGCTCCATGAGCCGCCGCGCACTACACGCCAAGCAGCGCCGCTGGTGTCGGTCCGACGCAGGTCATCATATTCGTTCAGACACCATTCCCACACGTTGCCGCACATGTCCAGGACGCCATAAGGTGATGCCCCCTGCGGATAGTTGTTCACCGGCATGGTTTCCTCTAGATAATCGCCGCTGCCGAAAACATTCGATGTTTCGTTAATATTAGCGTACCCCTTGAGATATCTATCTCCCCAGGGATACGCTCGATAGTCCTCCCCCTGCGCGGCCAGTTGCCACTCCCATTCGGTCGGCAGGCGGATTTCGTATCCGGTCTGACGGCTCAACCAGCGGCAGAAAGCAACCGCATCATACCAGCTTACGTTTTCGCGCGGCAGGTAGTGCCCATGCGTGAAGAACTGCTTACCTGGCGCTTTCCAGTGGTCTTCACTGGCAGCCAGTCCTTTCCACCATTCCGGATTCGAAAATCCCCTCGGATCGTCGATGAAAACCCGGAACTGCTCATGCGTGATCGGGAACTTCGCTATGTGGAAGGACTCCACGACAAAATCAATCTCGTTGTCATCTTCATCTTCGATGGTCACCAACCCTGTTGGTATTTCGCACCATGCAAAGAGATGGGGGATAACGTCAGAAACAGCTAATTTGATTGGTGTTTCCGGCTCTGGCTCAGGCGTCTCGACCTCCGGCTTCGGTTTCGGCTCTGGCACACTGACCTCGGCCACCGGTTGAACCGTCTCCCCACCACGCACCGCTTCCGCCGCCCGCCGCCGCACATCCCGGTCGGGGTCGTCGTATTGCATATCCTCAAGCAGGGCGCGGATATCCGCCCCGTGCTGTGGATCGCCGAGCATCTTTTCCGCCCGTTCGATGGCGAAGTAGCGGGTATCCGGGTCACTGTGGGTCAGCCCGCGCCGCAGCCGCTCCGGCAGCCGGTCAATCGACTCTGCCCGGTGGTGGTGAATGTCTCCCCCCGCCACGTTGACATCCCCTGCAACGTCCCCGGCGACATTCAACGCATACACATTCCCCTCGACGTGCCCCGAAATGTGAATGACATTGTTGACAACCGGTACGCCGCCCTGCCCCGCCTGCAATTCATACTCCGGCACCGGGTGATCCAGTTCCTTCGACAGCGTTTTCACCAACTGCTCGAAATTCTTCTCCCGTTCCGCCCGGCCCCGCATATCGGCATACTGATACCCCGTCAGGTGGATCGGGACGGCGGTTTTCTCATCACCCGACACCAGGATCGGGTAGATCGGCTTTTCGAGAATCTGTGCCCGCTGCGTTTCGATGTTGCACCAGTGTGAGTCTTTTGCCGCCGGACTTAAAAACGCCAGCACCCCATCCGCCCGGCGCAGCGCCTCATCGATGGCCTTCGTCCAGGCAGGCGTGCCCGGCGTCAGGTGTTCGACGTCCACCCACAGGTCGAATCCCAGCTTGCGCAGGTTCTCGACAATCGGCTCCATCATGGTGGAGTCATCACGGCAGTAGCTGACTAATAGTTCGGTCATTGGGCCTCCCCCGGCTGGTTACATACTGTCTCTCTACCCATTATAAGCAGATTGATCGAAAGCTCAAAAGCACCCGGCACAGCCCTCACCCGGCCACCGTCGGCAGCCCGATTTCTTCCCGAAACTTGACAACTCCCCATCCGCCCGATAAAATATACGTCGTATAATTTATACACCGTACAACTTATCAGCCAGAGGAACCACTATGCCGCGCCCTAAGCGCACCGAAGAAGAAATCGAAGTAATGCGCGAACGCATCCTGGAGGCCGCCGACGGCATCCTGCGAAAAGAAGGCCCCGACGGGCTGTCGATCCGGGCGATTGCCGAGCGGGTCGGCGTGTCGCACATGGCGCTATACACCTACTTCGAAGACCGCGACGCGCTCTTCACCGCGCTGATCAACCGCCAGCACCAGCGCAGGCAGAAAAGCCACAACGCGCGGATGGCACGCGCCGCAGAGGGCCAGGCCCTCGCCGTCATGCGCGAGGTGCTGCAATCCCGTGTCGCTTTTGCCCGCGATCATCCCGACATGTTCCGCTTCATCTGGCACATGCCCGAACACGCCCGCCGGATGCCGCCTCACCCTCGCCCTCACCCGGCCCCGGGCGATTGTCGACCGCGCATGGGCATTCACCGGGAGATCGACAACCTGTCCGAGTTGATCCAGGTAGGCATCGACCAGGGTGTTTTTGCCCCCCGCGATCCCAATCTCGCCGCGATTGCCCTGCTGGGGCTGGTCAACGGAACGATGATTCTCGCGCAGTTTCCCGGTATCCTCGAAGATGCTGGCCGCATCGCCGACCTTGAGCAGGAAGTCGTCGCTGCCGGGTTGAATTATCTTACAAACCAGGAAGAGGTAGATGAAATATCTTAGAAGAATAACGAGCTACTTGAAACCTTACCGGAACTGGATGCTGATTGCCTTTGGGCTGATCATCATCGAAGCGCTGACCCAGTTGATCATCCCGCGCCTGTTGCAGTACGTCATCGACCAGGGGATCACGCCGCGCGTCATGCGTGTGATCATCACCGGCTCGCTGCTGATGCTCGGCGCGGCGGCCATCGGCGCTTACGCCACCGTCCAGCGTGCCGTCTACGCCGCCCGCTTTTCCCAGTCGATGGCCTACGACATGCGCAACGATCTCTTTACCCGCATCCAGACCCTTTCCTTCGGCAATCTCGACCGCATCCAGACCGGCAACCTGATCACCCGCGTCTCGAACGACGTCGACCAGGTGCGCATGTTCACCAGCATGGGCCTGATGCTGATCGTCCGCGCGCTGGTGCTGGTCGTCGGCAGCATCGGCTTCCTGGTCGCCACCAACGCCCGCCTGTCGATCATCGTGATCGTCCTGTTCCCGCTGATCGGCACGGTCTTCTTCTTCGTCGCCCGGATCGCGCAGCCGCTGTTCAAGGAAGTCCAGGCGCGGTTGAGCACGCTCAACACCGTCACCCAGGAGAACCTGGCCGGTGCCGAAGTCGTCCGCGCCTTCGTGCAGGAAAACCACGAGATCGACCGCTTCGAGCAGGCCAACACCGGCTTTACGCAGCAGTCGCTGAAGGTCTACCGGCTGATGTCCGCCGCCTTCCCTCTCATCTTCATGATCACCAACCTGGGGACGCTGGCGGCGCTGCTGATGGGCGGCATGCAGGTGATCAACACCACGATGACGGTCGGCGAGTTGGTGGCCTTCAACAACTACCTGATGACCGCCTCCTTCCCGATCCTGATGCTGGGCATGATCCTCTCGATGATGCCCGCCGCCGACGCATCCGCCGAGCGTATCCTCGAAGTCCTCGACACCGAACCAGAGGTCAGGGAGGCCGATTCCCCACGCGATCCGGGCCGGATGTCCGGGCGCGTCACCTTCGAGAACGTATCGTTCCATTACAACGGCAGCGCCGACTGTGAAGTGCTGTGCGACATCAATCTCGATGTCGATCCGGGCCAGCGGGTCGCCGTACTGGGTGCCACCGGATCGGGCAAGACCACGCTCGTCAGCCTCATCCCGCGTTTCTACGACGTATCGTCGGGCCGCGTGCTGATCGACGGCGTCGACGTGCGCGACCTGTCCGAAACCGGGCTGCGGTCGCAGGTCGGGTTCGCCATGCAGCAGACGACGCTGTTCAGCGGCACGGTCGCCGAAAATATCGCCTATGGCCGCCCCGACGCTGCCCGCGAGGAGATCGTCGCGGCGGCGGAAGCGGCCCAGGCCCACGATTTCATCAGCGCGATGCCCGAAGGCTACGACAGCAAGGTCGAGGCGCGCGGCGCGAACCTGTCCGGCGGGCAGAAGCAGCGCATCGCCATTGCCCGCGCCCTGCTGATCGATCCGGCCATCCTGGTTTTCGACGACTCGACCAGTTCCGTCGACATGGATACCGAGTTCCGCATCCAGGAGGCGCTCGAAGAGTTGATGGAGAATCGCACAACGTTCATCATCGCCCAGCGAATCAGCAGCGTCCTCACCGCCGATAAGATCGTCGTCCTCGACCGGGGCACGATCACCGCCCAGGGCACGCACAGGGAGTTGATCAGGACCAGCCCGATCTATCAGGACATCTACCGCTCGCAGCTTCGCGACGACGCGCTGGTTCAGGCACCGGCAGGTGGCTAACTCAAGTCATCACCCCACAAGATATGTTGTCCCCCCTTGCTAAGGGGGGACGGATGCGGAACGCAGTTCCGCACAGGGGGGTGATCACCCTTTGACAACGAACCGCCGGTAGGGGCGCAGCGTGCTGCGCCCGTAGGTCGACCTCTGGTCGACGTATCAATAGCAGAATAGCCAGGGGATTTCGCTCGTTTGGTATTTACTTGAGCAACTTATCGACTAATTCTCTTCAAAATTCTGTTCCCTCTCCCTTGAGGGGGAGGGACAGGGAGGGGGTGAAAACGCCGCTGACAGTTGTTCAATCATTTTACAAAATGCCAGTATCCCCCGGAATATAACAGGAGTAACACAGATGGGATTTGGACACGGACCCCGCCGAGGCGGGATGACAATCGAAGACGCCGCCGATCAGCGAAAGGCGATCAGGCGGCTGATCGCCTACCTGAAACCTTACCACTGGGCAATGGCCGGGGTGACCCTCCTGGTCATCCTCTCGACCGGCTTCAGCCTGGCCGGGCCGATCATGGTCGGCAAGGCCGTCGACCTCTACATCATTCCCGGCGACGTGCCGGGGCTGCTGCGGATGGGCGTGCTGCTGCTCGTCGTCTACATCGCGTCCAGCGGCACCTCTATCGCCTATTCGTTGATCATGGTCAACATCGCCCAGAAGCTGATCAAAGACATCCGCGCCGACCTTTTCAACCACATCCAGACGCTTTCGATGGGCTTCTTCGACCAGCACGAGGCGGGCGACCTGATGAGCCGCATCACCAACGACACCGACGCGATCAACCGGGTACTGTCGAACGGCATGGTCCAGTTGATCTCCAACATCTTGCAGTTGGTCGGAATCCTGGTCGCCATGCTCGTCCTGAACTGGCGGCTGGCGCTCGGTTCGCTGGTCGTCCTGCCGCTGATGGGCCTCGTCACCATGTCGATTGCCAGCCGCACGCGCCAGGCCTTCCGCGAGGTTCAGTTCAACCTCGGCGCGTTGAACGCCAACGCCGAAGAGAACATCTCCGGGGTGCGGGTCGTCCGCGCTTTCGCCCGTGAAAAGGAAACCATCAACCAGTTCCGCGCGGTCAACCTCAAGAACCGCGACGCCGGGATCAAAGCCGAGCGGATCACTGCCCTGCTGATGCCCCTCATCCACGTGATGAGCACCGTCGCCGTTGCGATCATCGCCGGGCTGGGCGGCTGGCTCGCCCTGCGTGATCTCATATCCGTCGGCGTGATCGTTTCCTTCATCAGCTACAGCTACCAGTTCTTCGGCCCGATCCGCCAGCTTGCCCAACTGTACAACCAGCTTCAATCGGCGCTGGCCGGTGCCGAGCGCATCTTCTACGTGATCGACACCTCTCCCACCGTCGCCGACAAACCCGACGCCGAACCGCTGCCGCGCATCGCGGGCCGGGTCGAGTTCGAGCATGTGTCGTTTGCCTACGAGGAAGACAAACCCGTCCTCAAAGACGTTTCGCTCGTCGCCGAGCCGGGGCAGACCATCGCGCTGGTCGGTCCGACCGGTGCAGGCAAGACAACGATCATCAACCTGTTGAGCCGCTTCTACGATGTCAACGAGGGCACGATTCGGATCGACGGGCAGGACATCCGCGACATCCAGCAGAAGACCCTCCGCCGCCAGCTTGGGATCGTCTTGCAGGATACCTATCTCTTCACCGAAACGGTGATGGACAACATCCGCTACGGGCGTCTCGACGCCACCGACGAGGAAGTGATCGAGGCGGCGAAGCTCGCCAATGCCGACCAGTTCATCAGCCGCCTGCCGCAGGGCTACCAGACCAAAGTCTCCGAGCAGGGCAGCAATTTCAGCCAGGGCCAGCGCCAGCTTCTCGCCATCGCCCGCGCCGTTCTCGCCGACCCCGCCATCCTGATCCTCGACGAGGCGACCAGCAGCGTCGATACGCGCACCGAGATGCACATTCAGGATGCCCTGCTGCGCCTGATGGAAGGCCGCACCGCCTTTGTGATCGCCCATCGCCTGAGCACCATCCGCGAAGCCGACGCGGTGCTGGTGATCAACGAGAACGCGATCATCGAGCGCGGCACCCACGCGGAGCTGATCGAGCAGCGCGGCTTCTACTACGATCTCTACATGAGCCAGTTCCGCCGCGCCCAATCCATCGCGGCGGATTGATCGTTTTGCTGCGGGGTTTTACCCCGCATTCTACAATCCATATCGTCTCGTACGGGCACAGCGCTGCTGTGCCCGCTTTCTTCCTCTATTTTCGACTTCGCCGACAGAACAGAGCTTGTCCCCGTCCATCTAATCGATCATAATTCACACAGGTACTGTCGTATGCATACACCGAAGTCTGACAATGGCTTTCTTGATTCTTCTGCTGGCTTTCATATCGCTGATCTCATGGCTCTGGCCCGAACGATTCATGCGTTTCTGTAGAAACAGGGGAGCAGCAGATTCTAAGGGTGATCTGGCACTCTCCCTCTCGCTTACCAGCAAACTATGGCGAACCGACCGTTCCTACCTGGATTATGCACGGTATTTGTTTCCACTCGTCGCCATATTTCTCCTTGTGATATGGATTCTCACCGAGATATAGACAACAACTGGCACTCCACCGGTTCTGATCTCCCCCAGAGCTGGGGGAGATGTCGCGTAGCGACAGAGGGGGACGTAACACTCCTGCGCTATAGAAAGGACCCACCCATGCCCGACTATATCATCCGCGAAGCAACCCTCGACGATGCCGAGGCGCTGCTCGAATACCTGAAAATCCTCGCCGAGGAGCCGAACATTCCCCTCCCCCTCGTCCCCGGCTGCGTGACCCTCACTCTCGAAGACGAGTGCGGCTACCTCACCACCCACATCGAACCGGAAAATGCCCTGTACCTCGTCGTCGAGGCTGACGGCGAGATCGTCGGGTCGCTCCACTGCACCCCACACCCAAGCCCGATTATGGCCCCGATGGTTGCCCACGTGGTCGAGATTGGCCTCTCGCTCTTGCCGGAGTGGCGCGGCAAAGGCATCGGCCCCGAACTGATGAAACGCGGCATCGACTGGGCAAAGCAGACCGGCATAATCAGGCGCATCGAGCTTGAGGTATTTGTCTACAACGAAAAAGCGATTCGAATCTACGAGCGCCTCGGCTTCGAGCACGAAGGCCGCCGCCGCAAAGCCTACTTCCGCGCCGGTGAATACTTGGATACGCTGCGGATGGCCCTCTGGATCGGAGATTAGATTTTCTACCTGATCCGTTAAGCGAATCAAACAAGGCCAACCTTGATCGCCCCCTGTGGGGGATGATGTATGCAGCCGCAAAACGGCTGCCGACAGAGGGGGTGCTCCTGCACGCACAAAATCGAGAGCGCCCCACCTCGCCTTTACCTTATCATCGACTCCCCCGCCCGCAGCGCCGACCGCCACGCCTCCGACCCCCGCGCCTCGTCGACCGCTCGCGGCGGCTCAGGCTGATCGACATGCGGGCATAGATCGCGCTGCCACCACCCGACATCCCGCCACGCGCCCAGCTTGTAGCCCACCCCCCGGTACACGCCGACCGGCTCAAATCCCATCGACTCGTGCAGCCCGACACTCCCCGGATTGGGCAGCGCGATCCCGGCAAACAGGTTGACATATCCCAGCAGTTCCAGCGCCGCGAACAATGACGTGTACAGCGTCTTCCCTACCCCCTGCCGCCGGTACCGCTCGCCGACATAGACCGACACATCCACCGACCATTGATATGCGGATCGCTCCCGGTGGCGGCTGGCATAGGCATACCCCGCCACCTGTTGATCGATCTCAAGCACCAGCCAGGGATAGTCACGCGTCGTCCGCTCGATCCGCGCCGCTATCTCGTCCAGGGTTGGCACGTCGGTCTCGAACGAGATCGCCGTATTCTCGACCACCGGCCTGTAGATATCTAGAATCGCCGCGCAGTCGGCGCGGGTGGCTTCCCGGATAATCGTCTTCATTTCTACATCTTCTCGTTTCTATCAACCGCTGCCCGCAAAACAAAGGCCCGGCATGGACACCGCCACACCAGGCCCCGATCATCATCACAATCTAACTCACGCGCTATTCAATCGTCTCCAGGAACTGCCGTGACATCGCTCCGACATCCGTATCGGTGCGGATGCCGACCCAGGGATCGCTTGGCCTGACCAGATTGGCGACGACGATGCTGGCCCCGTTGAAAATTGCGCTGCGCGCCTCTTTGAGGTCAACCCCGCCCGCCGCCGAGATCATCACCGGGTATTTGCTCCGCAGCCGGTTGACGTGCCGGTACTGGATCACCTTCCCGCGTATCGTTTCCTCGTCGCGGCCCCGGTGCAGTATGACCACGTCGGGCGGGGTGCGCAGCTTTACGACCACCCGCAGCGGGTCGGCGACGCCCAACATGTCGATCATCGACACCATGCCCAGTTTCTTGCATGTTTCGATGAACAGCTTCAGCGTCTCGATTGGTGCGCTCCCGACGGCGGTCACCGCCGTTGCGCCTGCCGCGCGGACCATCTCCACTTCTTCCTCCGCGCCATCGGTGATCTTCAAGTCGGCGACAATCGAGCCGCTCCAGAACATGCGGATCGTCATCAGCCCGGCCAGCCCCTCCCGCTTCATGAAAGGCGTCCCGGCCTCGATCAGAATCCGGTCGCTTTTCACGATCCGGGGCAGGATTTGCCGCACCATTCCCACGTCAGAGTTAAAGGCGATCTGTAAGTAACGCTTCCTATCGTCAAGCATCGTGATCGCCTGGTCTTATTCTTCGCCGAGCAGCGCGTTGAAGGCCCTACCTATTTCGGCGGGCATGAACAGTATGATCTTCTCCGAAGGGTCGGCAGCGATATCGCGGATGGTTTGCAGCGTGCGCAGGTGCAGCGCGCCCGGCGTCTTGGCGAGGTTTTCCGCTGCCTGGGCCAGGTTCGCCGAGGCCGACAACTCACCCTGGGAGTTGATGATCATCGCCCGGCGCTCGCGTTCCGCTTCGGCCTGTTTTGCCATCGCCCGCTTCATCTCGGCAGGCAGCTCGACCTCCTGAATTTTGATCGATTCCACGTCGACGCCCCAGCCGCTCGTTTCCGAGTCGACGATCGTCTTGATCGATTCGGCAATCGACTCGCGCTCGGTCAGCACGAAGTCCATCTCGGCGTTGCCGATCACGTCACGCAGGGCCGCCTGGGTATACTGCCGCACCGCGAAAGCGTAATCCTCGATCTTGATGATCACATCCTCCGGGCTGACCACCTTGAAGTAGACCACCGCGTTGACCAGCATCGGGATGTTGTCGCGGGTCATCACTTCCTGGCGGGGGATATCGGCGGTCTTGATTCGCATATCGACCTTGCGCATCGTCTGCAAAATCGGGATGACGAGCGTCAGGCCGGGCTCGCGGGTATTTTTGTACTTACCGAGTTGAAACACCACGCCGCGCTCGTATTGATACAGCATACGGATGCTGCGCAGTAAAACGAACCCGACGACAATCGCCAGTCCGATAAAGAAGCAGCTTCCAACGGTAGCTAAACCGGCAAAATTTTCCACCGAAACCTCCTGTAAATAGTCAGAATGTATACGAACCTGTGAGCATTGTAGCATAGAACTGTTGACAGCGCGTCAAAGGCGCGGGCGGGCAGCCTCCCAAATCTGGGGGGGATCAGGGCG
>DAOUES010000361.1:0-1626 GCA_034430335.1 Anaerolineae bacterium
TGCTGCTGCCTATCTTGCCGGTGCAATTTGGGATAATATAGGGCCACAGTACCTATTTCTGGTTGTCGTTGGATTGGATATGATTCTCAGGATTTTACCGTTATTAAGCATGCCCGATACTCTGGAGTTGCGCACCAACAGCTCGCACTAAAGAAAGCCGTTTCAATAAAATGGTATATTCGTGTAAAAATTGTTCTACACTCCTCCGAGAAAAGCTTCTTCTCATTCCACAAGGAAATACTCACTGTAACTAAAAAAATAATGTATGCATGCTCAGAACGAACGCTCCCTTTTACCCCCACGGTAAATTTGTTCTCATGGTGTAATGGAAGCGATCTGGAATCATATGGAGGATACGGGAGCATCTGCACTCGGATCAACGCGATGGTAAGAGGTAGAGAGCTTCTCGATGGCCTGAAAGGAGTCAGTTCTACCGCTACACTGCTCACAGGAGCGTGCTGATGGATAGGTTTTGCTTCAGGTCAGTTTCAGCCGGCCGAAGTCATTAATAAGCCTTAGGCTTATTACGCTGCGGCGCAAGAGTTTTTCGTCATCCGCAAGTAATCGAAAACCAGGCGGACGTTGCGCGTGAGTTGCCGCATTTTCTGGGCGACGCTGCGTGCACCTGTGGCTTTGATGAGGGTAATGGCAAAACGGCGTAGCCGTGTGATGTTTTCAGGGCCGTGTCCGGTGCGTATCCGGCTACGGTCTTCATCGAAATTCCAGTCCAAGATGTAATGGCAGCTGTTCTCGATGATCCAGTGGCCACGGTTTGTGGCAAGGACACGTTGAGGGTCAGCCTGCTCGGGTGTTCGACTGGTTATACCGTAAGCGATCTCACAGGAGTATTGACCAGTTTTCTTCTCAGTGAACTCTCGTTGAACGACGAATGATTGTCCGACATGGGGAAAGTTCAAATAGTCGTTGAGTTCAGGTGTGGTCCAGATCTTTCGGACTTCGATCCGGCCGTGGTCAGGGGGTGAGCAATCGATGAAGTCCGGCGCCTGGCGGTCTTCAAAGTACAAGGCGATGTCTTGAAAAACCCCGGGCTGGTTGCCTTTCACGGTGAACTGGTAAGAAGCGTTTCGTTGTTCGACCAGGTAGGTGGCAATATCTTTCTGGCTCAACAGGGCATCGGCGGTAATGGTTTTCCCTTCAATATCGATGGCATCGAGCAGGGGGATGGCGGTCTTGATTTCGTTGGTGCGTTTACCCTTCTCATCGCCTCCTTTCAGGGCGCCTACTTTTTTTGGGTGTAGCAGGCCTTGGTTTGATGACCGACCACGCTCATGATGTGGGTCTGATGACCGTGATCGTCGATGGCATTGCACATGGTTTTTCCGTCAATAGCCAGAGATTCGTCTTCCTGACCATATGCATGGTTCCAGCGCTGTAGTGCACGGTCAAGATAGACGGGATCGACGCGGATCAGGACATCACGGATGGTGAACAGACTCGGTACGATAGAGCGCCCGTTTTCATATCGACAGCAAAACCGCTCCCGGGCCTTTTGTCCCAGGCTTTTGGCCCAATCCGAGATGGCCAGATAGCCGCGCATGCCACACAGGGTCGCTGCGGTAGCGATGGCTAACACCGTTGACAGACTATGACGCCGTCCCTGGGCAC
>DAOUES010000362.1:0-9126 GCA_034430335.1 Anaerolineae bacterium
GGAGGAATGGCCGGAGCCGAAGGCTCCGCAGGGCGAAGCCCTGATGGAGTGTCCAAGCAAACCGGTTCCCGAAGGGACAAAATCCCGGAGAAGCCACCACCTCAGGTGGTGGTTAGGGATTTTGAGGTTTGCCATTCACCCCCCGATCAGCGTCCCCAGCACCTCGACCGCGCCCGCCACGTCCTTCAGATCGACCGTCTCGCTCGTCGTGTGGACATACCGGCACGGCACACTGATCGCCCCGGCTTTGACCCCCGCCCTGGCGATCTGGATCATCGAGGCGTCGGTCGTGCCGCTCAATAGAATCTCTCGCTGAACCGCCACACCCGCCCGCTTCGCCGCTGAATCCAGCAGGTCGATCACCTCCGGCGAAGCGAGCATCCCGCCGTCCTTGATCTTGATCGCCGGGCCTTTGCCCATCTCGACCGCCATTTTTGCCGCTTTGGGGATGTCGCCCGTGTGCGTCAGGTCGACGGCGATCCCGATCTCCGGGTCGACCGCGTGGGCGGCGGTCATCGCGCCGCGCCGCCCGACCTCCTCCTGGACGGTGAAGGCAAAGGCGATATTGTATGCTGATTGACTGACTCGCCGCATCACCTCGATCAGGATCGCGCAGCCCACCCGGTTGTCGAGGCTCTTCCCGACGATCCGGTCGCCGCGCACGACCACCTCGCGCCGCATCCCCGCCGCATCCCCGACCGCGATATTGTGATCGCTGCCGCTTGTGTCAATGTAAAGCTGGCTCAACTTTGGGGCGGTCGACGCGCCGAGGCCGCCGTCCATCCCGATCACCCCGACCGTCCCATTGGCGAAGCAGACGCGGTTCCCGTAGAGCGTGTTCGGGTAGAGCACGCCCAGGTTGGTGAAGCGCAGGAACCCGCCCTCCTCGATGTGGGTGACGATCAGCCCGATCTCGTCCATGTGGGCTGAGAGCATAATCGTTTGAGCGTCGGGGTTCTGGCTGTGTTTCCAGGCAATGACGTTCCCCAGCGCGTCGACGCTGACCTCGTCGGTCAGCCCGTCGATCTCGCCGAGGATCAGCGCCCGGATTTGTGCTTCGTGCCCGCTGGGGCCGTAGCATTCGGCCAGTTTACGGATCAGGTCGATCATGTTGCGCTCCGCTGATTGAAAAACTCGTCTAACAGTGATTGGTGATCGAAGGCCATCGCCAGCCTGCCGATCTCGTCCGCCGGAAAGAATCGCACGCCCAGCCCTTCGTGGACGGGCAGCGACTCGGCAGGGCGATCCAGCCGCCCGACATACACGTGCTGCTCGACGAACCCGTCCCCGCGCGTCGCGTCGTAGACCTTCCAGAAGTCGAGCGGCAGCGCCAGTTCGACCTCTTCGAGCAGTTCTCTCGCCATCGCCTCGCCGGGTGTTTCCCCCGCTTCGGCGTGCCCGCCGGGCAGCGTCCAGTGATAGGGAAACAGGGCCGGTTTCCCGTCGCGCTGCTGGAGCAGCACTTCATCCTGCTGGTTGAGCAATATTGCCGAGACGACGATAACCATAACTCTTCGCTCCCCCTTCGACGGGGCTGCGCCCCGCCACTTCCCCCACAGGGGGCAGGTGGGATCATAACCGTATGTAACGGATCAAATAACCGCGCCAACCCTGATCGCCCCCTGTGGGGGAGATGTCTCCGCAGGAGACAGAGGGGGTGCTCCGTCACGCACACAGTCGAAACGACCCACCTCATTTCTGATATTGGACAAACCTCTCAGCGCCGGGATTCGGCGATTCGTCACTCGAAAATACCCCGCTCCAACCGCCGCAGCACCGCATCCACCAGCCTGATCGTATCCCGGTAATCCCGCTTGCTGAGGATCGCCGCCGGGCTGTGAATATAGCGGCACGGCACCGATACGCACGCGGTCGGGACGCCCGCTCGCGTCGTGACGATCCGCCTGCCGTCGGTGGCCCCGATCCCCGGCTGCTTGATTTGATGCGGGATGCCCAGTTCGTCGGCGGTATCCATCAAAAGCTGGTTGAGCCGCTTATCGTAGATCGCTCCCTTGTCCATGATCGTCAGCGCCGGGCCGTGATTCAGCGCAGTCGTCGGTGACTCGTCCGCGTCGTCGCCTTTGGGCAGGTCGTCGGCGATAGTCCCTTCGAGGACGAACGCCGCGTCGGGGTCGATCCGGTGGGCGGCGATCTTTGCCCCCCGCGTCCCTACTTCCTCCTGAACGGTGAACGCGGCCCACAGGTCGTGGGGGAAGCGTTCGCCCTGTAATAGATGAACCAGCACCGCGCAGCCTACCCGGTCGTCGAAAGCCTTGCCGCGCAGCGTCGATCCGAGGTTGAGGAACCCGGAATCGAAGGCGATCCGCGTGCCGATTGGCGCTTTGTTTTCCGCCTTCTCCTTGCTCAACCCGCCGATGTCGACCCGCAGCGCGTCGATCCCGGTGACCGTTCGCCACTTGCCTTCCAGCAGGTGAATCGGCTTGACGCCGATCACGCCCGGCAGCTTCTTCGGCCCGACCAGCACGCGCTTCCCCGGCAGCAGCCGGACGTCCAGCGCGCCGATCATCTGCACCTTGAGCATCCCGTCACCGGTGTAACCGGTCACCATCAGCCCGACTTCGTCCATATGCGCGTCGACCATCACCCGCAGCCGGTCGGTGCCGGTGCCTTCTTTGAAGGCCAGCACGTTGCCCAGCGTATCGGTTTCGATGTCGTCGGCGTGGGCTTCGATCAGCTTGAGGATCGCCCGGCGGACTTCTGTCTCCACCCCGCTGACCCCCACCGCTTCGGATAGCTGCTTCAGGATTCGCATTTGTGAACTGATTCGCTCCTTGTGAATGCCTGGCTGAAAGTATCACCTTTAGCCCGGTGCTTCAGCGCCGGGCCGGTGATACGCCCCTATTCTTCGTAATCCAGCGATAATTTGTCCAGCGTCTCACCGTCCAGCCCCATAATGAACTCGACGATCAGCCGGGCGACCCGCTCGATATCTTTCAGTGCCACCACTTCGACCGGCGTGTGCATGTTGCGGATCGGGATGTCGAGGACGGCGGTCGGTATACCATCGCGGCTGACCTGGATCGCCCAGCCTTCGGTGCCGCTGTTGCCGGAGATTGGCTCCTGCTGGAGCTTGCATTCCAGCGTGTCGGTCTGGCAGCGGATCATGTCGAGCAGGCGCGGGTGCGTGTTCGGCCCGACGACGATGGCGGGGCCTTCGCCTAATTTATACCCGTTTTCCTCGCTGACGCCATTCCCGGTGGCGAAGGTCGTGTCGATCACCAGCGCGATGTTGGGCCGGGTGTGCCAGCCAATCGTTTCGCCGCCCTGCGCCTCGACCTCCTCCATGACGGTCGCCGCGATCAGCACGTCCCATTGGTGGCTGCGCGTTTGCAGTTCTTCGAGGATCAGCGTCAGCGCGGCGCAGGATGTGCGGTTGTCGAGCGCCTTGCCGCTCAGGATGCCGTCGCCCAGTTCGACCGCCTTCTGGTCGAAGCTGACCGGATCGCCGATCTTGATTAATTTCTCGACCTCCCGCGCCGGAAGGCCGGTATCGACCCGGAGCTGGCTGATGTACTGGTGTTCCTCGCGTTCCGCTTTGGGTAACACGTGCGGCGGTCGGGTGGCGATCAGGGCAGGGAGGGGGCGCTCCGCGTGGACGATCACCGGCTGGTTGGGAAGCACGCGCGGATCGACCCCGCCGACTCCGGTGATGTGCAGGAAGCCGTCCTCGATGGCCTTGACCATCAGCCCGATCTCGTCCATGTGGGCGGTGATCAGGATGCGTGGGCGCGGCTCCGGCCCCGTGCCGTATTTCGTCGCCAGCAGCGTTCCCAGCCGGTCGACGGACATTTCATCGGCCAGCCCTTTCCAGGCGGCCTGGAGGATCGCCCGCACCGGCCCTTCATAGCCGGAGACGCCGGGCGCTTCCGAGAGCGCGATCAGGTGTTGGGTCAGTTCCATAGGTACCCTCCTCACAGGCCGATGATCAGGCGGGCCAGCGTGAAGTAGATGAACAGGCCGGTGGCGTCGACCAGCGTACTCATCACCGGGCCGGAGATAACCGCCGGGTCGATCTTCAACCGAGCCGCCAGCGGCGGCAGCAGCGAGCCGATCACATTGGCCCACAGCACTATTGTAAACAGGGATGCGCTGACTGTCAGCGACAGCGCGATGCTCGATCCCCAGGTAAGGGCGCGCACAAAGCCGACCGCCCCCATGAGCACCCCCAGCAGAAAGCCGGTGCGCATTTCGTGCCACAGCAGCCGCCAGGTATCTTTGAGCTTCACTTCGCCCACCGCGATGGCGCGGATGATCGTGCTGGTGGCCTGCGAACCGGAGTTGCCGCCGGTGCCGATCAGCAGCGGCACGAAGAAAGACAGCGCCACCGCCGCTTCCAGTTCATGTTCGAAGAAACGCATCACGGTGCCGGTCAGCATCTCGGTCAGGAACAGCACCATCAGCCAGCCGACCCGCTTCCGGGTGACCGTCAGCACCGGGGTGCTCAGGTATTCGGTTTCCAACGGCTGAGAACCGCCCAACCGCTGCATGTCTTCGGTGAATTCGTCCTGGAGGATATCGACCACGTCGTCGTGGGTGATCACCCCCACCAGCCGCCCGGCAGCATCGGTGACCGGGATCGCCACAAAGTCGTACTGCGCGACCAGCCGGGCGACATCTTCCTGGTCGGTATCGACCTGCACGGAGATCATCGAGGGAGTCATCAGTTCGGAGAGCAGCCTGTCCGGTGAGGCCAGCACCAGCGAGCGCAGCGGCACCACTCCCACCAACTGATCGCGGCCATTGACGATGTACAGGTAGACGAATGTCTCGGTTTCCGGGTCGATGGTTCGCAGGTATTGGAGAGTGTGATCGACCGTCCAATCGGCCCGCAGGCGAACCACTTTCGTGCTCATCAGCCGCCCGGCGGTGTCTTCCGGGTAGGCCAGCAGCGTGCCGACATCCGCTGCTTCTTCCGGCTCCATCAGCGCCAGGATATCTTCGGCCCGATCTTCCTCCAGTTCGGATAGGACCTCTGCCGCGTCGTCGACCGGCAGGGCTTCGAGCAGGTCGGCGATCTTTTCGTCGGGCACGGCGTCGACGAGATCGCGGGTCAGGCGGGTATTGATCTCGTCCAGCACTTCAGCCGCCGTATCGGGTTCGATAAGGTTGAACAGGGTGACCCGCTGTTCGCTGTTGAGCAGTTCGAGCAGGTCGGCGATGTCAGCCGGGTGTTCCTCCATGAGCAGGACACGCACAGCATCCATGCTGCCGGTGTTCAGCAGCGTCTCAAGTTTCTGGCGTGTATCCTGCAGGGCAGGGGTAATGAGGGGGGCCATGGCTGATGCTCCTTTCTGGTGAAGGCTGTGTGCCAGCTCAGGAGCAGCGCGGGGAAGTCAAACAGCAGCGACTAGCCAGGCGGCGCTCCCGCCAGCTTGATTAGCGTTTCACTGCGTCTATGACCGGGTAAGTCGTCCATAATCCTTTTCACAGGGTCATTGGCGAACGTCTGGAATCATTATACTCCGGGGCCTGCATTGCAACAATGTCGCGTCGTGGGTAGCGTGACATTTTATGGGGTAGAGAATGTCACATTCACAGCCAGCACAACGAGAATCCGACATTAGCCCGGCGGCTTCAGCCCCGGGCTTCAAGCTTGTCCACAATTAGATTCCGCTGATGCCGGTTTTGCCAGCCAGACAACCTGTTTTTTTCAAACCGTATCAAACAAAGCCAACCCTGATCGCCCCCAAATCTGGGGGAGATGTCGCGCAGCGACAGAGGGGGTTGTTCCTTCACGGACAAAATCAGGCACAACTTTCCTCGCCCTTAACTACGGATGCCCCCATCTTTCAAAATGATATTTACCTGCCGACCTTCCCCCATACTTTGTCACACTATCCGCGTCGTGCGGCGGGATGCATCCCGGAGTGATTCCGGCACCACCGGCTGCTATGGCCCGACGGTAATGCTGACCACCGCCGTATCGGTTCCCCCGTTGCCATCGGATATCGTGTAGGTGAAGATGTCCCCGCCGGTGAAACCGGTCTTCGGGGTGTAGACACATTCGCTGCCCGATGAGCAGTCGACGTCACCGCCCTCGTCGGAGGGGTCGTCGTAATCGGTGATCTCTAATGGGTCCCCGTCGTCATCGTCGTCGTTTGCCAGCACGTCGATGGTGATCGCCGTGTTGAGCGTGGTCGTCGCCGAATCGGCGTTGGCTTCGGGGACTTTGTTGGCCGAAGCCGAGGCAGTGGCGGTCAGGTTGAGTGCGTTCTGGGTCGCCGTTGCGTTTTGAGCCTGCTTCGTCGCGGTGGCGTTGGCCTGCGCCTGCTGCGTGGCAGAAGCGATGGCCTGCTGGGTGGCCGTCCCATTGGCATTGATCGCATTTTGAGTTGCGGTTCCCTGGGCGGCGATGGTCGGGGCGACGGCGGTGGCGGTCAGCCCGTTCGAGGCGAGCGTCAGCAGCGCGTCGATGGTCTGCGTGGCTCCGATGTTTGGCGTCAGTGTGGCGGTGGGGGTCGGCGTTTCGGTCGGCACCGGCGTATCGGTCGGCGGTGCGGCCTGGGTTGGAGTCACCGCAACGGTCAGGGTCGGGCCGCCGGGGGTTGCCGATGGGGTGATGGTCAGGGTCGCGGTTGGCGTTTCGGTGATCGTCGGGGTGAAGGAGGCGGTGGGAGTCGGTTCGGGTTCCCGGCTGCTGAAGGTGACGAGCAGGATAATGCCAAGAAAATAGCAGGGCAGCGTCGCCAGGATAATGCCGATCAACATGCGGCGTGTGTGGCGGCGCTTCTCGAGAATGGGTTCATCGCTTTGGCTCATGCGTCAACGTCCTTCACCTCAAAGTGTGGTCGACACCCGACCAGTGTGTCGGTGATAGTCTAGCATGGGGGCAGTGCTGCGTCAACGCGGGAGGAAACTCAGGGTGGCTGTCGCCCCCTGGAAGGGGGAGATGCCCCGTAGGGGCAGAGGGGGTCAACCGCCGGGCAATTCGATAGGTCCAACTTTCCGCTTTTCATTTCCTTCTATAATAGAATATAGTGACCGGACCGGGCATTTGACGGCTTTGTCAGGAAAGACCAGGGATGAATCGTATGGCCGAATACAAACCCATCACCGACCTGCCGGACGACTGGCCGAGTCTTGCCAGCGAAGAACTGGCCGACTATCGCCGGATATGGGCCGAACAGGGCCAGCAGATCGAAGCGACCGAGGCGTACGGTGCCTTCATGGAGCGGCTGGTCAGGCAGGTTTCTATCGAGACGGGTGTGATCGAGCGCCTGTATACCCTCGACCGGGGCATTACACTGCTGCTGATCGAGCGCGGCATTGACGAAGCGCTGATCCCGCATGGATCGACGGGGGGCAGACACCCGGACGAAGTCGCCGCGATGATTCAGGATCACCAGCGGGCCGTCGAAGGATTGTTCCAGTTTGTCAAGGGTCAGCGCCGGTTGTCTTTGTCCTATATCAGGGAACTGCACCAGGTGCTGACGGCAAATCAACGCTATGTGTTTGCGAAAGATCAATTCGGTAACAACAGATATGTTGATTTGATCAGGGGCTATTGGAAGAAATGCCCAAACAACCCGACCCGGCTTGACGGAACGGTTCATGCCTACTGCCCGCCGGAGCAGGTGCCGCCCCAGATGGAGCAGTTGATCGCGTGGTATCACCGGCATATCGATCTGGGTGTGCCGCCCGAAGTCGAGGCGGCGTGGCTGCATCACCGCTTTACGCAGATACACCCCTTTCAGGACGGCAACGGGCGGGTGGCGCGGATGCTGGCGAGTCTCGTCTTTATCCGTGATGGCGGGTTCCCTCTGGCGATCACCAGCGATGATCGAGGCAGCTATCTCGACGCCCTCGAAGCCGCCGACCGGGGCGATCTCGCACCGCTGGTCGATCTGTTTTCGTTGGTGGAGATCGAGTCGTATCAGCAGGCGTTGAACGTGGTGCGAGAGGTTCTTGAGTTGGAGCCGAAGATCGACGGGTTGATCGCTGAGGCAGCTTCAGGGGTTGAAGCAAAGCGTTCACGAGTAGATGATGCTATCCAATTGGAACTCAAACAAAGAGTATCTGAATTGATGGATTACACAGAAGAAAAATCACAGGAGATTCGAAAAAAAATCGTCAATTCAAGTGAAGCAATCCAAGTATACATTCATAGATCAGACTGGAATAGGAGTCGCAGACACTTTTATGCTGTGCATTTGGCAACAAGACTGCGTACCAGTGGTTATTTGATTGACCAGGATTTGGATTTCAAGGACGCGCAGATAAGAGTTGAAATATCCGATGGACTTTCGATTCAACAGATAGTCGTGGCATATCTTCTTACTGTACATAACAATGTCCGAGGAGTGATTGTTGGTGCAAGTTATGAGTTTCAAGAAAAGGATACAACAATATCAGAATCAATCTCAGATAAACCCTTCACCTTCGCTCACGATGACCGATTCGCCACCGTCCGCATCGAATACCAGCGCTGGCTCAATGGTGTAATTGAAGCCGGGCTTGAAAAGTGGCGGGAGCAGGCGGGCGGACAGAGCCAACCCTGATCGCCCCCTGTGGGGGAGATGTCGCGCAGCGACAGAGGGGGTGCTCCGCCACGCACAAAATCGAGAGCAACCTGCCCCTGCTTTAACTACGGACGAGCCTTTCAGCCCCGGACCTGCCATTCCCCCCTTTCCTTTCCCCGCTCTCTTTTCCCCTCTCACCCCTAGAACTTGCCATCTCTTTGGCTATAATAAGGTCATGGCGTTGTCGACTTACCGAATGCATCTAGTCACTAAAGGATAGCCCATGACTTTAGCGCAGCGAGTCCGAAACCTTAAACCCGAAGGTGCATATGCTGTCCTGGCCCAGGCGCGGGCGCTCGAAGCCGAAGGCCGCGACATCATCCACCTGGAGATCGGCGAGCCGAACTTCGATACTGCCCTGCACATTCGGACGGCCGGGATCAAGGCCCTCGCCGAGGGCAGGACCCACTACACCCCGACCGCAGGCATGGCCGAACTGAGAGAAGTGATCGCCGAGGATGCTGGACGCCGCCGGGGAGTGACTTTCCGCCCCGGCCAGGTGGTCGTCAGCCCTGGGGCGAAGGGCAACCTGTTCACCCCGGTGATGGCGCTGGCTGATCCGGGCGACGAGGTGATCTACCCGAAT
>DAOUES010000363.1:0-18512 GCA_034430335.1 Anaerolineae bacterium
GTCATCGTGATCTGCTCCCGTGTGCTGATTCTGATGAGGCTATTCTACTCGTTTAAGCGGCTGGTTGGAAATGTGGGTGGCGGGGAAACCCCCTCTGTCTCCTGCGGAGACATCTCCCCCAGATTTGGGGGCGATCAGGGTTGGCCTGGTTTTTGATTCGAATCTTACAATTCGTGCCTCACCTGCCCCCTTGGGGGAAGTGGCAGGGCGCAGCCCTGTCGAAGGGGGTTAACCTGTCACGAATAGCGAAGCTTGTTCCCCAGCACGAACCCGATCAGCCCGGTCAGGCCAAAGCCGCAGAACGCCTGGAGCGTTTCCAGCGCCCCGACGTAGGGTGTGGCGGGCTGCAAGGAGGCCATCTCGATGGTGAACATCGACGTGGCGGAGAAGACCAGGTTGTACCAGATACTGCGGGTGGATGGGGTGATCGCACCGGTTGACACGTCGATGTAGGTGACCATTCCACCGAGCCAGTAGACGGCGGCGAAGACGATCAGCACGGCGAACATCCAGGCGAAAGGCGGGAGGAGACTGGTGCCGTAATAGGCGATCTTCTCGGAGAACTCCACGCGCAGCCAGTTCCAGAACGGGTATTTGAGCGGCCCCTGCGCTTCATCCTCCAGTTTGCCGATGAGCTTATCACGCCAGCGGGGGTAGATCAGCCGGAGGAAAGGCTTGCACCAGCGCGGCATCGCGCGGGCATACATCAGCTTTTCCATCACCTGCTCGCGGACGTAGGCCCAGTTCGCGCCTTCGTAGTCCCCGGCAGTTTCGAAGGTGCCCTTGAGCGTCTTGTAGACATCTTTTGCCTCGTAGAACCGGCCCTCGGTTTCCTCCCAGATCGTCGAGCGGCCATCATCGCCGATGAATTGATCGTAGCGGAGCGAGAGGATACCCCGGAAGTTCGCCCGGTAGAGCCGGACGCCGCGCAGCCCCCCATCGATCACTTCCGAAAGTGCGACATTACGCAGTCGGGCCTGCCACAGGCTGGCCCCGGCGAGATTCGCCCCCAGCAGGGCAGCGCCGGAGAGGTCGGCCTCACACAGCCCGGCACCAGAGAGGTTCACCCGGTGCAGGGAAGCGCCGGAAAGGTTCGCGTACCACAGGTCAGCCCCGGAAAGATCGACCGGCCTGTTGTCGATGATATTCGCCTCGTGCCAGGCGTTCCACAGGGCGGATTTGCGCTTCCGGTCGGGGTGATTCTTCAGGAAGGCGGCCAGCCCGTCCTTGTCCAGCCGGTCGAGGTCTTCCGGCTGCTGCACATTCTCCCAGCTAAAACCCTGTTCATCCGTCATCGCGATTTTCCCCCGTGTGCATGTGTATCTGCCAGTCATTATACAGAAATATGCCTCCCTTTGCGCTCTCCCCGCCCTTTGCGATGAATCCTTTTTTCTTTTCCCGATTCCCTGTTGACTCCCGCCCCGATCCGTGTTATTGTTTCACTGGTCGCTAACGGCGATACATTTATGAAATGGAGGCGCACCACTATGGTCTATCAAAAGCAGTCGGGCATTCCCTTCGCTGCCTACCCAGGCCGGAGTGCGCCTATTGACCGTTGACGCCTAGCAGTTAATCACCAAGCGTTTACCGGCCTCGGGTGCATCAAGCCTCGTGGCCGTTTTGTTTTGTCTGAGCGTCCTGCTCAGGCAACCAACGCCATCGAACGCGCTCCGGAACCTGCCGAAAGTTCCGGAGCGTTTTTTTGTTGTCGAGAAGAAGAGACTGTCAAGCAAAAGGGGAGGAGAAATATGAACAGGGTGCGTTTGCGTTAACCCGGAATCATTAGCAGGGACGGCCCTCGCGGTCGTCCGGGGTGGCCAAGCCGGTGCCGCTCGCCGCCCACCCGAATCCCCTATATTGCAGGGGTTGCGGGAATCATTTACAAGCCCCCAGCCGGTTCGAACAGTGCCCGGCTGCAAGCAACGATAAGGAAACGATCGATGACCAACCTGACACTGCCCGAAGGCTACACCATCCGCCCCGCACGCATGGAAGACGCGGCGGCGGTCGCGGCGGCGATCAATGCCCACTCACAGGACGTGCTTGGCATCGACGCGATGGACGAGGAAGAACTCATCCAGGACTGGCAGGAGCCAGACTACGACATGGACAAGCTGACCCGCGTGGTCATCGCGCCGGATGGGTCGATCATCGCCTATGGTGAACTCTGGGATCGGTTCGCGACCCACACGCGCCCCGACGCCTACGTCCGCGTCCACCCCGATCACCGGGGCCTGGGCATCGGCACCTTCGTCACCAACTGGGTCGAAGGTGTGGCCCGTAAGCGCATCGAGCTGGCCGACCCGGCTTACAAGGTATCGCTGGTCGCCCAGGCCTACGCCAGCGACGCGCCGAGCCTGGCGCTGCTCGACAATCTCGGCTACCGGATGACCCGTGTCTTCACCCGCATGATCATCGACCTGGACGGCGATCTGCCGGAACCGGTCTGGTCTGAGGGGATCGACGTTGTCTCGATGGCCGAGTACGGCACCGGCGTCGACGACTACCGCGCGGTCTGCGAGGCCGACGTCGAAGCGTTCAGGGATCATTGGGGAGTGGTGGAGCAGCCCTTCGAGGAGCAGTTCAAAATGTTCCTTCACAACTCGCTGCACAACGACCGGCACGATCCGTCGGTCTGGTTCCTGGCGATGGACGGTGATCAGATCGCCGGATTTGCCCTGAACAATCCCCGCGACAGCCTCGGCGAGGATGTCGCCTGGGTGCAGAGCCTGGGCGTCAGGCGGCCCTGGCGCAGGCGCGGGATCGCGCTGGCGCTGCTGCATCACACCTTCGGGGTGTTCGCGGGGCGCGGCTGCCGCCAGGTAGGGCTGTCGGTCGACTCGCAAAACCTGACCAACGCGACGGCGCTGTACGAGAAGGCCGGGATGCGCAAGCTCAACCAGCTAACGCTCATGGAGAAAACGCTCCGGCCCGGCATCGAACTGATAACAATAGAACTCGACGATGACGAGCGGGACGAAGAGTCCACTGCCCAGATGGAAACAGGGATTCCCGCTCTGGCCGAACCAACGAAAGAGGAGTAAACGATCATGTTAGCAATCGACGGGTATCGCATTCATACCGAACTGCCCGCTTTACCGGAACTGCCCGGCCTGACCGTCCGGCTGGCAAATGGAAAAGAAGACCTTCCCAACATCTGGCAGGTGCTTTCCGACTCCAACACGGTCGACAAAGCACAAATGCTGCTGACGGTTGAGGAACTGGAGCACCTTTACAACTGGTTCGTGAACTTTGACCTGAAAAGAGACATGGTTCTCGCCTTCGACGGTGATCGCCCGGCTGCTTACTGCGGCATGACCTGGGGCGATGAGCCGCGCGACGAGCGCATCTATCACTGGTGGATGCTGGTCGCACCCGACTGGCGCGGCAGGCGCATCGAGTCGATACTGCTCGATTATGCCGAGAAGCACCTCCGGGCGCTGGCTGCCCGGAACAAAACCGGTCACGAGCAGTTCTTCCAGTCCTGGATTCTCGATACCGAGATCGACAAGAAAGCGCTGGCCGAGTCGCGGGGCTATCAGCCGTTCACCTATGGCGCGATCATGGTTCGCCCACTCGGCGAACCGATCCCGGAGGCGGTGCTGCCCGAAGGGCTTGAACTTCGCCCGGTCGAAGAAAGCCACCTGCGGCCCATCTTCGAAGCCGACCAGGAAGCCTTCCGCGATCACTTTGGCTTCATCGAGGTGGACGACATGGACAAGGCGTTCCAGAACGTCCTTGACTTCCCGCACATGGATGCCAGCCTGTGGAAGATCGCCTGGGACGGCGACCGGGTCATCGGGCAGGTGAAGCCCTACATCAACCAGGAGGAGAACGAGCGATACAACCGCAAGCGCGGTTACACCGAGGAAATCTCGACTCACCGCTCGTGGCGGAAAAAGGGTGTCGCCAGCGCGCTGATCAATCTCAGCCTGCAAGAACTCAAAAAGCGCGGGATGGAGGAAGCGGCGCTCGGCGTTCACACCGAAAACAAGAACGGGGCCTACAGGCTGTACGAGAAGCTCGGCTACCGTGTGGTCGAAACGCAGATCGTCTACCGCAGGCCGTTCTGCTGAGGATAGTCATGTAAATTCTGGCGGGCGGGGGAATGCCCCCGCCCGCCCCATCTGCGCAATTCGCGGATCGAACCCCCACAGTCCAACCCAATTGCCCCGCCCCACCCCCTTCGTCGAACCTGCGGTTCGCCACTTCCCCCTTTCAGGGGGCAGATATGGGGCAGGTGGGATCACAATCATATGCAACGAATCGAATAACCCGGCCAACCCGCTCGTGAAGACAAGTAAATCTCAGTAAATCACGGAATCACAATTCCATGACTGAATCTATTGAGGGGGGAGGATGGGAAGCCACCTGGTTCCCGGGGCTAAAGCCGCCGGGCTAAAAATTGATATGTCGCCCATATCGATGGATGGGAAGCACAAATCGTGATTTACTGAATCTGTGCCATCTGTGTTATCTGTGGATGATCCCTGCCCCGCGTAGTTCGCGGCTCGAATCCATGCAGCTTTTTCCCGGAATTGCGGTACACTCTTGCCCGGCACAGGCGGTAACCTGTGCTCTTTTTCGCGTCTTGACCCGGTTTTCACGTGATCTTCACGAGGTCTTTACCCAAACTCACACCGGTTCATGGCATTATTGATAGAGTAAAGGTGCTCCTCGGGTGGCCGATCACGGGAGCAGCCGGACTTTTAATAAATACGTTAGCAAATTTAGTTTTCGTAAAGCGAATTATGAATATTCCGCCGCGAATCCTGATCGTCGACGACGAGGTATACAACACCGATCTTCTGGCTATCATCCTGAAGAACTACGAGCATATCACGGCTCGCAATGCCAGGACCGCCCGCGCGATCCTCGACTCCGACCCGCCCGATGTGCTGATTCTTGATCTCATGCTCCCCGACCTCGACGGCCTGAGCCTGCTGGCCCAGGTCCGTAGGAACTATCCCAACCTGCCCGTCATCATTCTCACCGCCTACGGCACGACCAACCGGGCCATCGCCGCGATCCGCAACGGGGCCTACGATTTCATCACCAAGCCCTTCGACCGCGATGTCGTGCTGTCGAGCGTTTCCAGAGCCGTCGAGCACCGCCGCCTGCTCCAGGAGCGCGAAGCCTACACCCGCCTGCTCGAAGTCCAGAACGCCGAACTCGAAGCCACCCGCTCGCAGCTTGCCGCGATGGAAAGCGTCGCGCTGGTCGGGCAGATGGCCCGTGCGCTCGCTCACCAGCTTGCCAGCCCGCTGACCACCGTCCACATGACTACCGACCTGATCGAAAGGACCGAAGAACTGGGCGAGCAGAACCTGCGGCGTCTCGACCGCATGCGGAAGGCCGCCGGGCAGATTCACCAGGCAATCGACCTGTTACATATGCTCTCCATCACTCCCGAAGAACAGATGCCCGTCAACCTCAACAAGCTGATCGGCATGCTCGTCGCCGACCTGAATAACAGCGGACGCCTATGTTCCTGCCAGGTCAAGCTCTCCGTCCCCGACACCCTGCCCGAAGTCCTCACCCGCCCTGAACAAATCTGGCAGGCCGTCCGAAACGTGCTGCTCAGTCTCGAACAGGCCGCGCTGGAAGGTCATTACGAAGACGTGTCGATTGAAATTTCCGGCAATGTTCGCGACGATGCCGTCAAGTTGATTATCCGGCAGGACAGCCCCGGCATCCCGACCTGCGAACTGGAAGAAGTTCTCGCCCCGCTGACCGTCGATCACGGGTTGGAACCCAGTTACAGGGGTGTCAGCCTGGGACTGGCCGTCGCCCGCAGCGTCGCCACTGCCAACGGTGCCGAGTTCGAAGTTTGCTGCCTGCCCAACGACGGCATCAACGTTTGCCTGACGCTTCCGCTCCAGGCATCGGTCGCCGCGAGGTAGTTCTGCCAAATTTGTTTGCGATAGGCTGGCGTTTGGGCCGCTATTGGCCGATGGAGGCGATCAGGTGATCGCCTCCTTTCCTTTTTCTGACACGCCCATAATCAGAGACACCGCCTAGTGAAATTCGGCCAGTTATGCTATCTTCAGGGTACAGGGTTGAAGTGAGGAAGAGCAATGGCTTTAGCACTCAATGAAATCCATCACGGTGATGCCCGCTCACTGCTGCAAGAAATCGAAACAAACTCGATTGCTTTAAGTGTTTGGTCACCACCTTACCATGTCGGGAAAGACTACGAACGAGACATGACCTATGAGGAATGGGAGTGCCTTTTACGTGATGTTGTCAAGCACCATTTCCAAATCCTCAAACCCGGTGCCTTTTTAGCTGTAAACATTGCCGATATCCTCGCGTTTCCCGATTCTTCCATGCCTCGTATACAGGCCTCGACCAAACACCGGTTGAGATCGCCCGTAACAAGAAAAATGGTGCTTGAGGCGAAAAAGCAGCACCCGGACTTTAACCGTTATCAGTTGGCCGAACTGCTCGGTTGCAGTGAACAGACCGTCGATAGAAGGCTCAATGGTAACAATATTAGAGGCGGCAAATACGCCACTCAAACGCGCGTTCATTTAGTCGGTGGAATGATCCAGGAGGCGGGCGCTGATGCCGGGCTATATCTTTATGATCGCCGTGTCTGGGTAAAAGACCCGGCCTGGCAAAATTCTCAATGGCACTCTTTGTCCTACCGGTCTGTCGATGAATTTGAATATATTTATATATTCTGGAAACCGGGGATTACCACCATCGACCGCAAACGCCTGTTGAGTAAAGAATGGTCGGAGTGGGGATCAAGAGGTGTCTGGGCTTTCCCATCAGTCCGCGCCAATGACGATCACGAGGCCAAATTCCCTATCGAACTGCCCAGAAGGCTGATCAAATTACTGACTGAACCCGGCGATATAGTGCTGGACTGCTTTATGGGAAGTGGCACAACAGCTATAGCCAGCATCCAGTTAGAACGTCAGTTTATTGGCATCGAAATCGAGGACGGGTACGTACAATTAAGTCGCTCAAATATCAGGGCTGCACTTTCTCAGAGAAAACTATTCAGAGAAAAAAAGCCTCCTAAGCCCAACGAAGATGATCTCAGAACACAACTACCATTTGATTTCTGACATCAGGCTTAAGATGGAATAGGTGTTCTCTGCCAGACGACCTCACGTCTCCAGGCCGCAACCCTTCCCAAAGGTTCCAAACGGACACGGGTACGCTTTTTCTTTTTCGCGTGCTCATCTTTGCCAGGTATCAGCAAACCTGGGTAGTGATCGGCGTACTTGGGGCCATCAAACAGCAGCAGGCCATTTGGCACACAAGAGACTTCTAAATAGTCGACAGGTTGAATCCCAATCCCTTCCACGACGTATACACCCTTCAAAAAGAATGTCAGGCAGGGCAGCGTTTTCTGATCGTAGATGTAAAAGGGCGGCAGCTCCGGCTGGAATTCCATCGTCGCTCTTTTTCCTTTAACACTGACTTTCGAATTGAGAAATGCCCCGTTTCGCCACCCGGCCCCATCACCGGATATCTGATTTGGGCTGGCAACAATTTCGTCGGGTCTATCATTAGGCCCGGTCAACTTTATATCGAAATGCACCAGTGCATCACCCGTCATAAACCGGATATCCGCGCCGGAAGGAAGCCCTGGGAAAAGGAGATCGGGGAAAACAGCTATGAGCGAACGGACAACATTGGCCCCGATAGAGGTTTCCCCTACTTCCGACCAGGGTATTGAATCACCTCTTGGCTGTCGGCCTCTTTGTTCGGGAGGATAATTTATCCAGAATGGCAACAGTCGCGCAGCAGCATCGAAGTCAGACGATATAATGTCTCCAACATTGCGAACAGCATTCGATAAAATGCTCATGTATCGCCGCTCGGTATCGATCAGATAATCTGGAGAACGAAGGAGCCGTTCCCGTTCCTGCACGTAGTCTGCCTGTTCGGGAGAAATATTGCGCACTATTTGAAATTATCCTCAACTCTGGCTATTAATTCTGAGAGTTGGAGGCCAAGAGCGTCTGCTATTTTGCTCGCAGTTTCAATTGTGACGTTCTTTTCGCCTCTTTCTATCGAGCCAATATATGTGCGATGAAGATTGCACAGCAGGGCAAATTCCTCTTGTGAGCAGGAAGCCTGCTGGCGGAGAGATCGCACTGTATTACCGAAATGTTTGCTCCACTTTTTTGCTGCCATACAAACCAGAATAGGGGAATGCAGTCTAAAGGTCTACAGACTACAGATAGAGTCGCCTGGTTTTCGTAAGGTGTATTGCTCCTTAAATGATCAGGTATCAACTATTCCTCCAAAGTGCCACTTTCTTGAAAAAGTTCGTGATAGGCTCTAAAGTTAATCTCAACAACTTATGCTGTCTTACACCATAAAAGGAAAGAGAAACTTACATGAAATTCAATGGAAAAGTTGCAGTCATTACCGGCGGCGGCTCCGGCATGGGACGCGAGACGGCGATCCTCTTTGCGAAGGAAGGAGCCAGGGTCGTTATCGGCGACTGGCACGAGGAAACCCTCGAAGAGACCGTCGAGATGATCCGATCCGCAGGCGGTGAAGTGACCGGCCTGAAAGGAAACGTCGCGGTGCAGGCCGAAGCCGAGGCCCTGGTCGACACAGCCATCGAAACCTATGGCCGGGTGGACATCCTGGTCAACAACGCGGGCGTCATGGACACCAATCAGGGCGCGGGCGAAGTCAGCAACGAAATGTGGGAGCGGGTCATGAGCATCAACGTGAACGGCCCGCTGTATCTCTCGCGGCGTGCCATCCCGGATATGATCGAAAACGGCGGCGGCGTGATCGTCAACATCGCCTCGGTAGCAGGTGTGAGCGGCGCGGCGGCGGGCGTCGCCTATACCACGTCCAAACACGCATTGATTGGCATGACTCGCAACACGGCCTGGCGCTACCTGCACGAAGGCATCCGCTGCAACGCCGTTGCCGCCGGCGCGGTCGAGACGAATATCGCCGCCAGCGTAGACATGACCAAAATGGACCCGAAGGGCACCGAGCGTGCCCAGCTATACTATGGATTAATCCCCGCGCAGTTGAAGCCAATCGACATTGCCAACCTTGTGCTGTTCCTTGCATCGGATGAAGCACGTCATATCAACGGGGCGATCATCCCGGCAGATGGCGGCTGGCTCGCTGCGTGATACACAAAGAAGCTCCCGTGCAAATGGGCGGGGATTTCTTTCTTGAGCACCCCCAACTGAAACCGGTATTGAATTTCGTAAGGAGCACTCCCTTTGAACGATCAGGCATCGACCACATCTGACATGACCACCCTTGACAATTCAATGACCGGCAAGGTCGTCCTCGTCACTGGCGCGACGAGCGGCATCGGCAGGGTCACCGCGCTGGCCCTCGCCCAGATGGGCGCAGCGGTCGTCGTGCATGGGCGCAGCCAGCAGAAAGCCGAAATCGCCCTTGACCTGATCCGGGAAGAAACCGGCTCCACCGCCGTCGATTTCCTCCTCGCCGATCTCTCTTCCCAGGCCGAAATCCGCGCGATGGCCGATACGTTCAGGCAGCGCTACGACCGCCTCGACGTGCTGGTCAACAATGCCGGGGCCGTCTTCCTGAAACGGCAGGAAAGCGCCGACGGCATCGAAATGACTTTTGCCCTCAATCACCTCGCCTACTTCCTGCTGACCAACCTCCTCCTCGACCTGATCGTCCGGACCGGCGAGCAGCACGGCGAAGCCCGCATCGTCAGCGTGTCGTCGGGTGCCCACTATGGCCCGCAGCTCAACTTCGACGATCTACGTTCGCCGGGTATATATTCTGGCTGGATCGCCTACGGGCAGTCGAAGCTGGCGAACATCCTGTTCACCTACGAACTCGCCCGCCGGTTGCAGGGGACGGGCGTCACCGCCAACGTGCTCCACCCCGGATTCGTCGCCACCGGCTTCTCGAAGAACAACCCGATCATGCGCCCGCTGATGGCGATCTCGTCGATCTTCGCCATCAGCCCGGAAGAAGGCGCACAGACCAGCATCTATCTTGCCAGTTCCGGCGAAGTCAAAGGGGTGTCCGGCCAATACTTCTACGAGTGCAAACCGAGGAAATCCTCCGCCGCCTCCCGCGACGAAGAAGCCCAGCGCCGCCTGTGGGAACTCAGCGAGGAGATGACCGGGGTGGGTGAGGGGGAAAATCTATCCACAGATGACACAGATACCACAGATAAGGGACTGAAGGTTGAGCGTGAGAGGGGCGGTTAGGCTTGGGACGAGGATTCGATCCGCGAATTGCGCCAATTGCACGAATTTTGGTCTTGAAGAGATCGGCGCTGCGGCGGCGTGGGTGGATCGGGGTGGGTGAGGGGAAAAATCTATCCACAGATGACACAGATATCACAGATGTTTTGGGCTGGTCGAGCCGGTTGGCGTGGGGGCTTGAGTCGGGCGGGGCGGCGTGAGGATTGATTCGCAGATAAAATAGTCACTCTTTGGCAAATGGCACCGTGAAAGTAAACGTGCTGCCGACCTCGCGCTCACTCTCGGCCCAGATTTTGCCGCCGTGCCCTTCGACGATCAGCTTGCAGATCGCCAGCCCCAACCCGGTGCCGCCGACTATCGTATTCAACGAATCGGCCCGCCAGAATTTTTCAAACAGGTGATCCATTTGTTCAGGCGTCAGGCCGATTCCTTCATCCTCGACGCTGACCTCGAGAAAGCCAGGGATCGTCCGGGCATTGAGCGTCACCAGGCCGCCGTCGGGCGAATACTTCACCGCATTCGAAACCAGATTGGCGATCAACTGCTTCAGCCGCAGCGGATCGCCCCAGACGGTAGGGGCCTGTTCCGGTATCTTGTTGCGGAAGGCATGTTTGACGGATGATTCTTTGAAGGGCTGGAGCACCGTCTGTGCCAGCTCGTAGAATTGAACCGGCTGCCGCGCTATCTCGAGGTTAAGCCCGGCTTCCAACCGGGATAGATCGAGGAGATCGTTGATGATGTGGGAGAGCAGAATCGACTGGTCATTGATCATGGTCAGGTAGCGCAGCGCCCGCCGCTCGTCGAGATCGCGCGTGAGCAGAATCTCGCTGAAACCGCGCAGGGCCGTCAGCGGGGTGCGAAGCTCGTGGGCGGCAGTCGACAGGAAGGCGTCTTTCATCCGGTCGAGTTCCTTCAAGTACGAGATATCGCGCATGCTGCCCACGAAGGCATCGATCTGCCCCTCATCGCCCAGAAGGGGGGTGAGGGTCATTGCCGCCTCATAGACCTCCCCGTCTTTGCGGCGAACGACCAGTTCCCCGCGCCAGGGCTGATTGGACTGCCAGACTTCTACCGCCAGTTTGAGCAAATCCGGGGATGTCGCGCCGTCGGGCAGGATCAGCCGGTAATCCTGCTTCACCGCTTCATCACCGGGGTAGCCGGTCTGCTCGGTGAAAGCCGGGTTGACCTGCTGGATGATCCCATCGGCAGAGATGGTCATCACCGCTTCGCCGACGGAATAGAGGACGGCATCGGTGCGTTCTTTGCTTTTGAGGAGTTCCCCCGTGCGCTCGGCGACGGCCTGTACGAGCGCGCCCGAATGGTGCTCCAACTGTTCGACCATCTGCGCGTTCTGGCTGCCTATCGCCAACTGATCGGCCAGCATCTCCAGTACCCCGATGTCGTTTTCATCGAAGACACCTTCGTCCTCGCTCTGGATCGCCAGCACGCCGAGAACCTGGTCGGCGGCGCGGATCGGTACGCACAACTTGGCCTGGCAGAGGTCTGACTGGAACAGGTTCATGTACAGCTCCTCGCCGCGCACGCGGTTGGCAATCAGCCGTTTTCCCTCCTGCGCCACCCACCCGACCATCCCTTCACCCGGCTTCAACCGATGATTGGCGGGATATTGATCGGCAAATGCCCCGACGCTGGCCCGCATCGACAGAAGCCCGGTCTTCTCTTCCTTCATATAGATACAGACATGCTGGTATTCGAAGCTCTCCCTGATCAACCGGGCGGCGGTGGTGAGCATCTCGTCGATGTCGAGCACCGACGTGATCTGAGCGACCACCTTGTTGATCAGTTCCAGTTCGGCGGCGCGCTGTTCGAGCGCGGCTTCGACCTGCTGCCGCTCCCAGATTTCCTGCTTGAGCTGGACGTTGCTCTGCACCAGCTCCGCCGTCCGCTCGGCGACCAGTTCGGTGAGGAGATTGCGGTGTTTCTGCAAGGTCGTTTGTGTCTGCCGGATGGGGCCAAAAGCAAGCCGGAACGGTTCGACGAGACCCACGTCGATCAGGGCGCGGTAGATCAGGTAGAACGCGGCGACCTTGAAAAGATGGCCCAGTAAATTAGACAGGCCATAGACGCTGACGTAAAAGGTGAAGAGTAGTTCGGCGATGACCGTCAGCCCAATGGAGCCGATCAACAGCCACAGCGCGCCCCGGTCGAACTCCTCACGGTGCCGGATGAGCAAGCCCATCGAAGCCAGCAGAATCGCCGAGATGACGTACTCGCCGATCACCTTGAAGGGCGTCAGCCCGACTCCTTCGACGTAGCAGACGGGAAACCAGCCTCCGAAAATCAACACCAGCAGGATGGCCGTGATCAGCGCGTACCCGGCGAACACTAATTTGGTGTTCATCTTGTGGTGGAGGAACAGCGGGCTGATCAGCAGCGAGAGGCTCTGGACACTGCGGGCGGCGATCCACAGTTGGGTGGGCAGGTTCGCATCGTAGCCGGCGAAGATATTCATGCCCTTGTAGGCGAACGTATGGGCCAGGTCGATCAGCGCCACACTGAGCAGCGATATCCCCAGGAAGAGCAGGTAATTGTTATCGAAGTAGTACCTCGAATTCCAGGCGACGACGAATACACTGCAAGCGATGACGACGCTGGCAATTTCGGCGAGTGAGTGGAAGAGGAGATAGTTGTACAGGCTCGAAAGATATAAACCGGCAAGTGCAGCAACAACGACCATGACGATCAGTATTGGATTATGCGACAACCGCCGCTGTTCCACAATAAGGACTCCAAACAAAAGCCATCCCGGTTTGGGATTGACGATGATCTAAAACCAACAGGTTGTCTGACAGCAGTTGCAACAATCACGCAGCATACTATCACTATAATCCAGTGGCGCACATTTTTCCAACATCAAGGGCTATTTGTGTGGATTTGTAACCTGGGGCGATGTGTCAATCGGCCAGGTGCAGTCCCCACACCGGGTGGGGATGGCTGCCCGATATGTGGGCGACAATGGCATTCAAGGCTGTGCAGAGGGAGGGCCATTATGAACGAGACAACAGGTAAACAATCGGCGCTAACCCAGGACGAAATCCAGAAGGGCGTTCGATCCTACATTTACAAATCGGTGGGTGGGATCATCTTTTACGCCGCGCTGCTGATGATCCTTTACGGCGGGTGGGATTGGCTGTGGGGCTGGCTGTTCATCGGGTTGATGACCGCCGCTGCGGTCGTCCACGTTTTGCTGCTCCTGCCGACCAACCCGGCGCTGCTGGCGGAACGCTCGACGGGCATCCGGGCCTATTCGAAGAAGTGGGATCGCTGGGTGCTGTCGACTGCGTCGGTGCTGGGGCTGATCGGGTGGATCGCCGCGCCGCTGGACTTGCGGAACGGCTGGGGGCCGGGGATGAGCCTCGGCCTGCATGTCGGCGGGGCGCTGGTGTTTGCGCTTGGCTGGGCGCTGATCCTGTGGGCGACCTATTCGAACGCCTACTTCACGACGACGGTGCAGATTCAGGAGAACCAGACCGTTTACACGGGCGGGCCGTATCGCATCGTGCGGCATCCCGGTTACGTGGGGGCGATCCTCTACAGCCTGTCGACCGGGTTCCTGCTCGGCTCGTGGTGGGCGATGGTGCCCTGCGGGCTGGCGGTGATCGTCTACGTCGTGCGGACGGCGCTTGAGGATCGGACGCTGCGGGCGGAATTGGAAGGGTATGAGGCGTTCACGCAGCAGACCCGCTTCCGGCTGGTGCCGGGCATCTGGTAACGGGCACCCCGGTCGTCAAAACAGGCCGTCAATGCCATCCTTGAAATCGCCCCGGATGTCTTTGACGACTCCCCGGACGGGGTCTTCCATGATGTCGGGTTCGAGCAGGCGCAGCACGAAGGCGCAGTTCAACAACACCTGCTCGACATCCGCCGGGACGGTGCGCAGCCTGTCGATCTTGAAGCCGGTGCGGAGCGGGTGTTGAAACTCGCAGTGCATTTCGAGGGCAGGCTGGCCGCCCCACAGCAGGTGATAAGCCCGGCTTGCCCACGCCTTGACCCCCGGCTTCCTGTCGACCGTGCCAACGGCGTTCCCCTGCTCGTCGAGGATGATCACGTTTTCCGGCGAGAGGAAGCCTTCCTTCACCTTCTTGATTTCGCCGGTGGGCTGCCCGTCGGCGGTTTCGAAGCGGTAGTGCTCCTGGGGCTTTACCATGCGGATGACCGCCGCCATCACGTCGCCGCGTGCGATGCACATCGTCTGCTGATCCCGGCATTCGGCGAGGAAGGCGAGCTTCTTCTCGGCGTCGTACACCTCGTACTTGAATCCCTCCATCCAGCCACGCGATTCCATCAACAGGTCGAGCGGATAGTGAAGCGGCGGCAGTTCGGCGGCAGTCCGGGCCGGTTTTTCCTTTTTGTCCAGCCGACCCCGGCGCGCGTCTTCGATAAGGCTGCGGAAGGCATCATAGTGATAGACGTTCTCCACGAACATCGTACGTTTGTTCCCGCCCTTGTCGAACACCTGGAGATAGCCCATCACGCCGTAGTTGCACGATTTGATGGTCGAGAGCGGCACTTCCCAAGCAATCCCGGACACGGTATTGTATTCGACGATCCGCCTGTTGGTGAGCGTATATTCGAGCGTCCCGGCGGCGATCCGGCTGGAATGATAGACGAGGTATTCTTCGCCCGAACGGAGAGGGACGGCGGAAGCCATCGACGCCCGCGCCAGCGGTGTATCGACCGTTTCCAGGAATTTGCGGCGGCGCGGTTCGAGCGCGGCCTGGATCAGCGCGTCGTAGGATTTTCCGGCGGCCTTGCCCAGGTAACCGAGGAACTCCTTCAAGGCGTTCCACTCGTCACCGGTAAAGCGCTGTTCGAGCGATCCCCGGCTGCCTTCGATCTTCAAGGTGAGCGCCGCGTAATTGTTCTCGTCGATCTTCACGTCGACCGTAACGGAGGTGATTTCGCTCAAGGTCAGGTCATGTTCGATGGCGCTCTTCTCGAATTCGACCACGCGCCGGGAGGTGATCAGGATGCCGTGCGCCTTCGAAAACGGGTGATAGGGATTGAGGAGGGCGATAGTTGATTCCCTGGCCTTCAGCGGCACCCACTGGGCGACGTTCTTACCGATCTTGCGATTTTCGAACGGATAAGGAAAGACTTTCATGGCAGCAGCGCTCCAGGCTGGTAACAGGTAGTTCTCAGACCGGTACAGGCTATGGAGGAAAAACCTTGATATCATCTTACAGGAATGTCGAAGAATACTCAATGGCCTATCGGCGGAGGGGATGATCGTTTTGTCCCGCCAGCCGGGTCGGTGTATGCTTTCAGCAGACCATGATCAGCGCAGCAAACGGGAGGGCGGCCATGACGGATCAAAAACAGACGGAGAAGCGGGGACACCATCGCGGTCGGTATGAAGACCGCGACGATCTCGCGGGTGAGCATCGCCTGGGCGACCTGGGCCAGTTGATCCTGCTGCTGGTATTTCTGGCGGTGTGGATCAGCGATTCGTTCTTCCTGCGCTATTCGGTGATCCTGCTCGATGTCATCCCCTCGGCGGTGCGGACGATTGTCGGGTTTGGGCTGCAACTGCTGGCCGGGTTCCTGGCCTGGCGCGGCCTGTCGGTCGTCTTTGGCGAGGAGCGCGAGGAACCGGCGGTAATCCGCGATGGCGTGTTCGGCGTCGTGCGCCACCCGATCTACCTGGCGGCGATCCTGACGTACCTGGGTTTCCTGGTGCATGCCCTTTCGCTGGCGGCGGCTGGCGTGTGGGTGGTGATCATCGTGTTCTACGTGTTCATCTCCCGGCACGAGGAAAAACTGCTGATCGACAAGTTCGGCGAGGACTACCGGGCCTACATGCGCGAAGTCGGGATGTTCATTCCCCGGCTGCGCAGGCGGTGAGCGGCGGACTGAAAAAGTCGATTCGCATTCTTGCTGCACTTGGTGTACACTCGTTAAGAGTAGATTGCAGGATCAAAGACTTTAGTGAGAAAGCTTACCCCGGCAACCTGCTGGGGTTTCGTCTAAAATGCGATGAACCGCAGGCACTGATGGACCTTACCTGCACGCTACACAGTATATTTGTAGGGTAAGGAGAAAAATACCCATGTCAGAACGTATTACCGGTGTTGTAAAGTGGTTCAATGCCACCAAGGGCTACGGCTTCATCGCTCCCGATGACGGTAGCAAGGACGTTTTCGTCCATCACTCAGCCATCCAGATGGAAGGCTACGCAAGCCTCGACGAGAACGACCGCGTCGAGTTCAGCGTCGAGCAGGGTCAAAAAGGCCCAGCCGCAGCAAACGTCGTCAAAATCTAAATTTTAGACCGAGACACGGAAAGGCCCTCGCAGAAATGCGGGGGCTTTTTGGATCGATCCTCAATTTGAACAGTTGGCCGCTTGCCGGTATGCTGGTGGCACAGCGGCCAATCAATATGTCTCGGAAGGACTGTGCATGGACCCGAAAAATCCCTTCAACCTCTGCACCTGGAAGCCGGAAAGCGCCTGCGAAGGGTGCGAAACCGGCGCGGCGATCAACTGCCGCCACAACTGGGGCGATCTGCTGCGCTTCTATGCCTGCTTTACGCCGTTCGGCGTGCTGGCGATCATCGGGGTGATCCGGGCCGGGTATGGGCTGTGGCTGTGGGGATGGCTGGGATACGCGGTGTTGTTCTTCTTTGTGTGGGAGAGCCGAATCCTGTGCAGTCACTGCCCGTATTATGCGGAAAACAGCCTGGTTTTGCACTGCCTGGCGAATCACGGCGTGATCAAGCTGTGGCGGTATCACCCGGAGCCGATGAGCCGGTTCGAAGGGGTTCAGTTCATGATCGGGGCGGGGATACTGGTGCTGTTTCCGTTCCTGCCGATGATTCTCGGCGGGGAGTGGCTGTTCGCCGCGCTGACCGGTGCGGCGGCGCTGATCGGTGGGGCGGTGATCTACCGGACGATCTGCTCACGCTGCGTCAATTTTTCGTGCCCGGCCAACCACGTCCCAAAGCAGATCGTCGATGCGTATCTGGTGCGTAACCCGGCGATGCGGGAGGCGTGGGAGCGAAGTGGCTACGTGATCGGGAAATGATTGCCGGTTCCCGGCGCTGAAGCACCGGGCTAAGGATCGGGAGTCTTATCCTGCGGTAGCTGAGGTCGACCGGCGAGATGTTTTTCCCTCTGCAATATATCACGACTTCAAAAAGGATCGATCTGTGATGACGAATTTCGACGAGCGATACAAAGACGCGAGCGAGAATCTGCGCGAGGCGCTGCGGCGGTTCCGAGAGAGCCACCCGGCAAAGGAGATCGAAGTCGGGGAGTGGACCTGGGAGTATCTCGACGGCGGCGCGGGCGGCGAGGCGGTGATGATCCTGCCGGGCGGCGCGCGCTACGGCGAGACCTACTTCCAGTTGATCGACGCGCTGGAAAGTAATTACCGCGTGATCGCGCCCTCGTACCCCGGCGTGGAGACCATCGCCGAGATCATCACAGGGTTGATCGCCATTCTCGACGCAGAGGGAATCGACAGAGTCCACATGATCGGGAAGGCATTCGGCGGCGGGGTGGCGCAGGTCTTCGTGAGGGAATACCCGGAGCGGGTCGATAAGCTGGTGCTGTCGAACACGAGCGGTCGATACCTGTCGGCCCACGCCGACCGGGTGAGAAAGGCGCGGAACCGGGCGCGGCTGATCCCGGCCCCGGCGCTGCATTCGGCATTTCTGCGCAGCATGCTCGATCACCTGGATGAGTTATCGGTGGAGGATCGGGCATTCTACCGGGCGTTCTTCGGCGAGCTGATCGAACGGGAGAGCAGGCCGGAAGCGCTGGCGATGTACGACTGCAACATCGACCTGGCGAAGAACTACGATTGGCAGGTTGGCGACCCGGCGGGGTGGGGCGGCAGCGTGCTGATTGTCGAATCGGCCAACGACGAGGCGATCAGCGCGGGGCGGCGTGAAGCGCTGCGCGATCTCTACCCGGATGCGCAGGTGCATACCTTCGAGGAGGCCGGGCACATGGCATCGATAGTCGAGGCGGGTAAGTATCAGTCGGTGGTTATGGGGTTTTTAGCCGGGTAATCCCCCTCTGGCCGACTTCGTCGCCCATCTCCCCCAATCTGGGGGCGATCTTCGTTGGCTCTGTTTATTACAATTCGAGTCCATGATCTCCCCCAAAACTGGGGGAGATGTCTCCGTAGGAGACAGAGGGGGTTTTATGTCTCTCCCAAAAATCCCATCACCACCGCCTGATACGCCGCCGGTTCGGCCATCGACGCCATGTGCCCGGCCTCCTCGAAGGTATGCACCTGCGCATCCGGGTAGAGATCGCGCAGCGCTTCGCGCCGCCCCGCGCTGATCGCCTCG
>DAOUES010000364.1:0-1518 GCA_034430335.1 Anaerolineae bacterium
CCCATGCTGACTCATGAATCCCTGCTGAACGCCGTCTCCTCGACCCTCGACTCGACCCACCTGCCCGGTCTCGACGCCCCCCGCGCGGGCAAAGTCCGCGACATCTACCCGCTGGCCGATCACCGCGTCCTGCTGATCACCACCGACCGCGTCTCCGCCTTCGACCGCGTATTAGGCACCATTCCGTATAAAGGGCAGGTGCTCAATCAACTCTCGGCATGGTGGTTCGACCACACCGCCGACATCGTCGCCAACCATCTGGTCGATGTCCCCGACCCCAACGCGATGATCGCCCGCGAGGCCGATCCACTCCCGGTCGAGGTCGTCGTTCGCGGCTATATCACCGGTGTCACCGATACCTCGCTCTGGACGCTCTACGCCAATGGCGACCGCCAGCCCTACGGCATCTCTCTTCCCGATGGCCTCCACAAGAACGATCCGCTTCCCACCCCCGTCATCACCCCCACCACTAAAGCCGAGAAAGGCGCTCACGACCAGCGCCTCACCCGCGCCCAGATCGTCGACCAGCGCCTTGTTGAAAAATCTCTCTGGGAGCAGGTCGAAGCCGCCGCCCTCGCCCTCTTTGATCGCGGCCAGTCGGTCGCCCGGCAGGCCGGTTTGATCCTCGTCGATACCAAGTACGAGTTCGGCCTGCTCGACGGCGAACTCACGCTCATCGACGAAGTCCACACGCCCGATTCCAGCCGCTACTGGACTCAGGAATCCTACGGCACCGGCAGCGGCCCGGACCACTTCGACAAGGAAGTCCTGCGCAAATGGTTTGTCGACCAGGGCTATCGCGGTGAAGGCACGCCGCCGCCCATCACACCCGATTTCGCCGCCCGGATGTCGGCCCTGTATATTTCCCTGTTCGAACGTCTCACCGGCCAGCCTTTCGATCCGGGGTCGCTCCCCGCCGCTGACCGCATCGCCCGGAACATTAACCAGTAATGCCTTTGAGCCGGACGGAACCGTCCGGGGTAAGGTCAAGGAGGCTCAACTGTATAAAGAGTGAATCTGCCCCCTCCCCCTTCCAGGGAGAGGGTCAGGGGAGGGGGTCAAGCTCACGCTTTCTACACAAGAGCTAAACAGGAAAGCGAAACACTATGTCGCCACTCGTCACGATTATCATGGGTTCTCTCGCCGACCTCGACCACTGCCACGAGATCGCCGGTGCGCTGCGCGATCTGGGCATCGATTCGCAGATGCGGATCGCCTCGGCCCACAAGACGCCGGAACACCTGCTGAACTTACTCGCCGCCTGCGAATCCGATTCCCGCCCGAAGGTCTATATCACCGTCGCCGGTCGCTCGAATGCCCTGAGCGGCTTCGTCGATGCGCAGGTCAGCGCCCCGGTGATCGCCTGCCCACCGCCCTCCGATCGCTTCGCCGGTGCCGACCTGTTCTCCTCACTCCGTATGCCCGGCGGGGTCGCCCCCGCGCTGGTTCTCGAACCCGCAGGTGCAGCGCTATTCGCCGCCAAAATCCTGGCCCTGTCCGATCCGTCAATCAGGGAGC
>DAOUES010000365.1:0-4953 GCA_034430335.1 Anaerolineae bacterium
ATCCGCTCGAAGAATGTTTTGAAATTCAAATGTTGAGTGACACGGATATCCAAGAGATCATCAAAAAATACGAGAATAAGTTCGGTATGTCTTCTGAAGAGTTCACCAGAAAGTGGAAAGCAGACGAAGTACCTGACACATTTGAGACCAATGACTGGGCTATATTACTTTCCATTGACTAAAGATCAATTCGTTCAATGTCGTTTAACACAATCACTGATTATTACCAATACGTCTGCCATATTGTTGCGGTTAAAAAACTCCAATCCGAAGTACACAAAATACGATTGAAGAAGGAGAAAACAAGCCGCTACCGAGGTGCTGTACGTGCTGATCAGATTGTCTTTTCTGATGGAGCGAAACTTAGATTCAATGAAGAAATAGAAATCGCCAGCGATGGTGTATTGCGAAAGAAGTATAGCTATCACTACGAAAGCAATGGATTTTTCTTTCGATATGACAAAGACCCAGCGAAAGTGATCCAGTTTCGTCACGCCGAATGCCACTTACATGCAAATGCTGAAACCCCTCGATATATCACTCATGAGACAAATCTAGAAGAAATTATCGAATTTATCTTCGCTAACTTCTATCCATAACCATTTACTCACTGAAGACCTGCTCCAGCCACCACATCGCCTCGCGGATCGTCACCCCCTGCCCCAGGTAGCGATCGTCGACCCAGATTTCGAAATGCAGGTGCGGCAGCGCCGTACCGGGTTCGGCCTCGCCCTGCGTGCCGGTCACCCCGACCGTGCCGATCAGATCACCGGCCTGCACAATCTCCCCGGCGGTCAGCCCCGGCTCAATCGAATCGAGGTGCATGTAGACCGTCTGTAAACCGTTCCCATGCTCGATGATCACCTGGCGGCCTGCCAGCCGGTCGAGGACTTCCTCCGGGGTACCACCCGCCCGCTGTGCCTGCTCGATCAGCCGCTCGTACTCGCTGACGGTCATCTCCTTGTAGCCGGTATCGGCCCGGATCACCCGCCCGGCAGCGATGGCGACCACCGGCCAGCCGATTCCATAGCCGGGAGGGGCATCCCAGTAATAGATATCGGTGCCGTGATGCACCCCCAGCCGGTAGATGCGGCTCCCACCGGGATAGACACGGGGCCAATCGGGGAGTTCGCCGTCTTCGATGGGGAAGGTCCACGCCGAGAGTTCGGCGATCAGGTCTTTGCCATAGAGCGTCGGGCGGGCAAATCCATCGACCGAGGGCGGGACACAGGCGGCGGGGGCTTCGCCGGGCTGGGCCGGGCCGGGATAGACATATAATTGATTGTCGGCCAGGGCATACAGCCGACCCCCGGTAAAGACGGCATCACGCAGCAGGCCGATATCGCCGAAGCCAAAGATCGTCTGGGTCAGGGCGTCACCGCGATTGGGATCGAAGCCGACGATCTCCCGGCGCAGGCCATCGACCGCGTAGACGAGGTCGACACCGAGCGGATCGGCGGCCCACAGCGCAAGCCCCAACCCGCGCGTATTCCCCGAATCGAGCAGCCAGACCTGCCCGTCCGATTCCAGCACCTCGACGCTGCCATCGCGCAGCAGCACATAAGCCCGGTCGCCGACAATGGTCAGGTCGACCCCGGTGGTGAACGCCCCGGTCTGCCCGACCATGTCGAGCGATTGAATGCCATCGGGAGTCCAGAGCGCCCCGTAAGCCGTGTCAAGGGCGACCGGGTTTCCTTCGGCGTCAAGATCGATGGCGACAAGCTCCGGGTAAATATCGAGCGCCGGATCGGGATAGGCGCGGTAGGTCAGCGTGGTGCGCCCGGTCGATGGCTCGGTGCGGAAAATGTGCCCGGCCTTGTCGAGCAGATAGACTGCTTCGCCGCCGGGTGAGATCGCCAGGTCGGTGAGTTCCTGCACCATCCGCGCACCGATCTTCGTGCCGGGAAGCAGCAGCGGCTCCGGCTCGACCGCGCCGCCATCCACCGACCGCCGGTCGATTCGATACAGGCCGCCGTCGAGCAGCAGGTAGAGATCGTCCTCTGCGGCTTCGATCCGGCTGGCTGCGTCGGCGGGGAGATCGACCCGGAGCGTGTTCTGCTCGCAGGCAGCCGCCAGCCCGCCATTGGGAATGATGATCGCCGGGGGCAAGGTCGGCGTGGGGGTGGGTTCCTCGTCGCGGGGGACGGGTGTGGCGGTGACCGGTTCACCGCCAGAGGGCACCATCGTTTTGATCGGGTGCGGGCCGTTGACCCCGGCGCGGCAGGCGGTGAAGGTGAGAAGCGCGGCGATCACCGCCGCCATAGCCCAAACGATTCTATGCGAGGAACGATACAGCATCGAACACCCAGCTAATCGATTGAGGTTACCGGCTCGTCGATGGGGCGGAAAGGCTCCTCGATCAGCGAATCGGCAAGGGCGAGCACGGCGCGTGCGGCTTCGTTGGCCGGGTTGATCAGCACACACTGGCGGTAGGCGTCGAGGGCGAGTTCCGACTCGCCCAGGTGGATATGGGCGAGCGCCTTATAGATCAACGTCCGCTCACGGTGTGAATAAGGCAGCGGATCGAGGAGCGCCAGCCAGGGAATGCGGTCGAGGCGGGGGCGGGATTCCATCAACCGGAAATGACTGTCAAATGCCTCGACTGCCTCGCGGTATTCGCCTGCCTCGTAAAACCGGTGCCCCGCAATATAGTTTTTCAACAGCAGGCGGCGCATCACCAGCCAGTAGATCGCCAGCAGCACGGCGCTGATCGCCGGGACGCAGGTCAGCGGGAAGCCCAACCAGATCGGAAAGACCTCTCCCAGCGCGGCGACGACCACGTAGGGCGTCAGGAAAAAGGCAGCAAACACCCCGACGATCAGCAGTACGCGGGCGCGTTTGACCGGGCGTGCGGCGGGGACAATCATCGCCGTTAGCGGACGGTGCCCCTGACCGTCATCACGCCGCTGTCGAGCGAAAGCTGGGAGAGCGTCACCTTGCTGAGGGCAGCGGTTTGCGCACCGGTCAGCGACGCGTAGACAGCGTCACCCAGCGCAGGGATGAAATCGTTGGGCATCCGCAGGCCGCCAAATTCGGCACCGCGCGGGTTGAGATGCAGTTGGGCGGCTTCGTCGAGGGTCGGTTGGAAGCTGAGACTGCCCGATCCAAAATCGCCGTTCTCGGCTTCCAGTGCGAGATCGAGCCGGATCTGCCCCAGCGCAATCGAGGCGCTGCCGCCACGCACCGTTTCGGACCAGCCTTCCAGTTGAAGCGTCTGGATGGTGAACTCACCCACCTGGACCTGGTCGGCGATGATGGTGAACTCGGTGCCGGAGGGCAGCCCGTAGATTCGTCCCCAGGCCTGAACGAGCGACGTGGAAGGACTGCTGACAAGGTCGTAATACCCGTCGGGTTCGGCGGTTGGCTCCGGGGTGGCCGTTTCGGCGGGACTGCCTGAACTGGTGACCTCGCCTCCGGCAATGCGGGTGGCATTGGCGTTCATATTACTGACCGCGTTGCCGAAGTTTTCACTGCACCCGGCGGTTATCGTCAGGATAAGCACCAGGATCAAAATGCTCAATCGACATCGTGACATCTTTCACCCTCTATCGGATCAGTTGAATCAATTTATGATTGCCCTAACTATAGCCGATTTGAGGGGATAGTGAAAAGTGGAAAGATCCATTGTTTCGTAACGCCGTTTCTGACCCTGGGTGTCGCGGTAGTGAACAGTGGGAAATGAAAAGGCAACGGCGACCTATGGTCGCCGGTCGCACAGGGGCCGCCTTTCATTACTGACTGTTTTGTAACGCCGTTTTTGACCCTGGGTGTCACGGGTAGATTCGGCGCATTTTGATCGATCAGGCAGATGGCTCGCGGTCGATTTCGGTTTGCAGCCAGAATCCACGATTGTATGGCCGATCACGATGCCGGATTTCGTAGACGATCATATAGGCAAACAGCCCGGTCATGATGATCGCGGTGATGATCAACAGTTCATCGACCTGGTTGAACAGGGTGCCATTGACGGCCAATCCGACTGCCCCGCCAATGGTGTGATTCAGCGCGACGAGGATCGCGCTTTCCGTCCAGAGATAGAGCAGCATCGACGCAGTAAACGTCGCAAACAGCAGCACCTGCATGCGGAAAGTCACGCCCGCCGGGAAGTAGTAGAACCCGGCCAGATGATATAGCGCGAAAAGCAGCGCCGGAATAAGCACACCCGCCGCCAAACCGTAGTTCTTGCGGATCACCGGCAGCAGCAGCACGGCAAACAGCGGATAGTACGACACGTGGAAAAGCGTCGTCGAGACGAAATGCAGCAGGAAGTCGGTGAAGGGGATGCGCATCTGGATGACTGCGGCTATGGGCTGGTACTGGGTCAGGACTGCGTACAACACGATCACCCCCAGCGCCAGCGGCCACTTCTTGCCGCGCGGCCAGAATGAAAATTCGAGTCCCCAGCGGCGGGCGAGATACAGCGGCAGCCCGATGCAAAACACCGGGAAGGCCAGAAAACCCAGCAGCATCCCGGCGATTGACTCCGTCAGTTCGGGGTTGATGCCGTTCTCGGCAGCCTGTGACAGGATATTAGATGCCAGAAATGTCAAGGTAAACGCAGCGTAAATGGACAATGCAATGATCAACTGCTTCCGATTCTCGTTCTTCATGATTTCTCCTTTATACAATCTTTTATATACAAACTAGAATATCGTGATAAAAAGACTCGTCTGTCAAAAGAATGAATATCGTAAGGGACTGTAAAAATATAAGTCCGCCTTTTTTGATCCTGCCCTCACCCCTAAATCCCCTCTCCCTCAGGGCAAGGGGACTTAAACCCTGAGCGTAAAAAGCCGGGTTTGAGGGAACAACCACGTTCTTTTTCAGTGCTACCCAAACCATCAGGTCCCCGGCGATCAATCACCAGGCTATACCAATACGTCGACCGATGGTCGACCTGGGCGAGGACAAGCCTCGCCCCTACGAGACGGATCGGGATTTATGATCCATCCG
>DAOUES010000366.1:0-2064 GCA_034430335.1 Anaerolineae bacterium
CGTCCGGTTCGGTGGTTTCGGGCTGCCCGGCATTGTCGATGCCGGATTCCCCGCCTGAAATGGTCAGTTCTGGCCCCAGCGGGCGCAGCCAGTACCATCGACTGACAAAGAACGCGGTGAGTAGCAGCCCAGCCGCCACACCGCCCAGTATCGCCCGCCGGTATGGTGACTTCCCCGCCTGTGTTTCTCCAGGCGGTGATGGATCGTCGATGGCGGTCTCGCCGGGTAAAACAACTCGGTCTTGTTTCTTCATTCGCATAGGCTAAGTTTACAGCCAGCCATTCCACAACCCAAACTCTGTAACGAAACAGTCACCTCGTTGGTATAATGTCCCCGATCAGATCGACTCAAGTAAGCCTGGAGAGTTGTACACTTTATGAATAATAGTCTCGTTGGCAAACTCAAGCGCTTCCCCGGTTGGATCAAACCCGGTACCCTTGCCGTATTCCTCGCCGTGCTTGGTATCTACCTGGGTACAGGATCACATTCCTTTTTGCACACCGACGGTGCGATCCGGGAAATGGTCGCCGAGAATCTCCTCAAAGGCGAACTGGCCCTCGTCCAGATCGATACCGGGGAGATCGGCGCGGACCGGGGAACGCCGGGCAAGGATGGTCGGCAGTACTCGATTTACGCCATCGGGCAGTCCCTCCTCGAAATGCCGCTCATCGCCATCAACAACGCCGTCATGAACATGGGACGCTTAGGGCGTAATATCGCCAGCCTTTTTCCCCCGATGATGTCGCTCATGGCGATCACCAGCGCGTTGATCCCGGCCCTGGCCTATCTACTGCTGCTAAAACTTGGCTACTCTACCCGATCCTCCCTCCTGACCGCCCTAGTCATTGCCTTTGGAAGCATTCTCTGGGTTGTTTCCGGCCATACCCATAATTCTGTTCAAACCACCCTGGGTATATTCGGATCGCTGGCTTTTATCGTGACAGCCCAAAGCGAAGAGAAGCACCGGGCAGCACGCTATCTGATCGCCGGGGCATTCTTTGGACTGGCCTTTATCACGCGGGTTTCGGCGATCATCGCCGGGCCGAGCCTGGCCGTGCTCGTCCTGTTTCGAGGGAAAGACCGCACCTGGCAGGCCCGAATCAGGGATGCCATATGGTTCGCCGTCGGCTTCACGCTGATCGGCTGGATACAACTGGCCTATAACTATGTACGATTCGAAACGATATTCCGCAGTGGCTATGAACACCACACTCCGGATTTCATGCCGCCGAACTTCGTCAAGGGCCTGTCCTGGTTCGTCAGCCCCTGGCGGGGCATGCTGATCTATATGCCTGTATTGTGGCTCGTCCCCTTTGCGATAGGCAAAGCCTACCGGAAACACCGGGTGCTGGTGATCAGCCTCGCGGTTCTGTTCGTGTCCTATGTCGTTTTCTATTCGAGTCTCACGCCGCTGAGGGCCTTCTGGGGCTGGGGATCGTATTACCTGATGCCCGCCTTTCTCACCATCCTCCTGCCCATTGCCGAACTGTTCGAAGATTGGCCCCGGTATATAAAATGGCAGCGCGGGCTGATGGTGGGCGTCATCGTTTTGAGCGTCGCTGTGCAGCTTTCCTCGGTCAGCGTGCCTATCGAGCGCCACATTGCAGAGATCGGCATCGAGGAACCTACTTTAGATATCAACGCCCGGATTTGGGAATTTCGCTATGCCCCGCTCACAGCCAATGCAAAAGCCACCGTCCAGAATTTCAGGCACCTGTCCGATCCACAGCCCTATCTCGGCACGCCCGATACGCACCAGGATCGGGTTTTGCTCGACGAGTTGTTCGAGTTCAATCTACCCGACTGGCAGTGGCTTTACCGCTTGCTGCATGGCAGCGAGATTGCCCTGTTCGTTCCGTTATATTCGCTGGTCAGCCTGGGCTATATCGGGGTTCACCTGGCGGTGCGAAAACCAACCGGGGAGGACAGCAGCGCAGCGATTCAATAGTTGATCTGCCAGAGATCGCGCCAGAACAATCCCAGTTTCAGCTTTCGCCGGGCATAGTTGAAGATGTACCCGCGCCGTTTGGTGCTGTAGTAGATCACCTGTGAAACCATCCCCGG
>DAOUES010000367.1:0-6425 GCA_034430335.1 Anaerolineae bacterium
TTGGCAACGCCAGCGGAGATGCCATCGGCGGCGGGCCTGGCAATTATACGACGGATCCCTACTACAAGATGTGGTTCTCAACCAGCGGCGGAGTCGGGTTTGCCTACTCAGCCGACGGCGTGAACTGGAATGATGCCGGGTTGGTTAACGGCCTGACCAGCCCTCACCATGCTCAGGTAGTTTATGACGCTGGCGGTTTTGGTGGGAGCGCGAATACCTACAAGATATGGTATTGGAACACGTTATTCTTATATGGCGATTCAACCGGCCCCGGCGATCCACCCGGCTGCGACCCATCGGCTGTCCCCCATCAATGCTCAATCTGGTATGCCGAGTCGACGGACGGCATCACCTGGACAAACGACCAGCCGGTCTTTGGCGGTGATGGGATCACCACGCCAGCGACAAGCTGGCAGCGAGGGTCGTATGGCCCAATGACAATACTCTACAGCGCAGGAGCGGGAAACGATGCCGCCAACCCTGGCTGCGTGACTAACAATCCCGCCACCTGTAACCCGATGGATTACAGTTTTGTCCTGTATTACGACGGCACGACCGGTGGCATTGAAGAAGTCGGGCTGGCATTTTCTACCGATGGCCTGACCTGGAAGCGCTGGACGGAAGTAACCGGCATCAATCAGGCTGTTCTTTCGAATGGCGGCGCTGGCACCTGGGATGCCACCCACACCGCCTATGGAACTATCATGCCAGACCCCGGCGGGGGCTACCAGATGTGGTACAGCGGCGGTGATGGGAGTGTCGATCAGGGGATTGGCTATGCTACCTCACCTGACGGCATCGTCTGGACACGCTCTCCCGGCAACCCGATCGCCAATGTGGGCAGCCTCAGCACCACCGCCGGTGATTGGAATTTCGGACGCAACTATACGCCAGCGGTTATATACAGCGCGACCGGTTTTGACGGCAATATTGTTCCCGGTGAGGACTGCGAATACAAACTGTGGCGTTCAGGCAGGGAGCAGGCTGGCAGCGGTACATACAGTATCGGCTATGGCTGTGCGCCACCGGTAATTCCACCAGCGCCCGCACTCCCACCTTCACCGTCACGTTCGAGATCATCCTTGTCCTCGCCTACCGAATCATCTGCAACGCCAGTCCCTGTGATCGTGATTAGTGCCCCGGACATCCGCATCTCAAGTTCATCGGCTATTGCCATAGTTGGCGAACCAATCATCTGGACAACCACCGTCGCCAATCCCGGATCCTATCCAACTGACAGCTCTGTCTATGTACGTAACTTTATTCCCGATACGCTTGACATTGTAGACGTGACGACACCACAAGAAAATGTAGTCATTGATGGGCAGGAAATCCTGGTTTATGTCGGCGTGGTGGCCCCTGGCGAGACGATCACCATCACAATCGAAACGATTGCCAATGAGCGGGCAAAACTGGGTGAGGTCTGTAATACGGCCAGCGCAGATTTGAATAATACCTTAACATCTACAGCCTGTGTCATTCTCTTCCCCCAAGAATTACCGCTTACCGGGGGCAGCAGACAGCACGATCATTTGGCATGGCGGTGGTGGGGACTACCGGGCATGATTGCATTGGCCGGTATCGGACTGCTTATCAGGAGTCAGCGAAAGCAGAGGGCTTACACTTCCTGAGAGTCACACTCTCCTATACAGACCGCTTGCACACTCACCACCATCTGGTAGACTAAACACCTGCCAATGATCGCTGATTTGCCGTCATCTCACCGGGACTGACCATGTCTGACGAATGGATCGAACACCGCAGCCTGCGCGGTCGAAGGCCACCGCCAATCGAACCGCTCTTACCTTTTGACGAGCCGGAGTTCGAGCCGCGCTTCATCACCCCGACCGGGGAACTCAAACCGCTGACCGACGAAACCATCGCCATGATCGAGGCGATGATCGATGCCCAGGCGCGCGGTGAGCAAATGCCCGGCGACCAACCCATGATCGAGGTCGAGAGCGGGCGCTTCGAACCGATCTCCCGGCAGTCGCTCGACGAGCTGGTCAGGAACGCCCGGAAACACTCCCGGCGGCGTCACCGGCCAGGCTCGACCGTTCCCGCCAAACCGCCCCACTGGGATACGCTGGCCGGTGTGCCTCCCATCGAAGACGGCGGGATCAAATCACCGATCCCCGACGATTACCTGCCCTGGTTCGAAACGTCTCCAGGCGGGCTGCCGCCGATCATCGACGAGTCTGAAGAAGAAGAAGACGAGTGTGTCGAGGCAGTCGACGACACAGTCGAAGGCGAGATCGTCGAAGCGGAATGGGTCAGGGAGCTTGGCGCGGGAATCGGCGACACGACCGTCCCATCGGCGGGCAGCAAGCTTCGCTTCCCCGGCCCGGTCACCCAGCAGCTTCTCCAGGCCGTGCAGGAAGGCCGCCTGGCCCCGGAGGGGATCGCGCCCCCGGAGATCAAACGCTGGGGCCGCCGCGCCATTCTGATCCTGCTGATCGTCACCGCGCTGATCATCACCGGGCTGTTCGTCCCCGGCTACCTCGACCTGACCACGCCGTCGACCGGCAAACCGGCAGCCGGGGAAACCCCGCTGGCCGCAGTCGCAGCAGCGGCGGTCACCCAGACCGCCGTACCGACCGCCCCCCCGGAGCCATCCCCCACTCTGCTCCCCTACATGCAGGGGCGGATCGCGTTTGCTTCCAGCCGGGACGGCGATTTCGACATTTACGTCTTCGAATGGGCTACCGGCGAGGTCACCCCGCTGACCACCAACGAGGCCGCCGACCGATCCCCGGCCTGGTCGCCCGACGGATCGCGAATCGTCTTTGTCTCCGACCGCAACGGCGACGACGACCTGTTCGTGATGAACGCCGACGGCTCGAACCAGATTCAACTGACTACCGCCTCCGCCCTCGACCATTCGCCGGGCTGGTCGCCCGACGGCCAGCGGGTGATTTTCTCCCGCGAGTCGATCAACGGGGCGGACATACTGTCGTTTCCGGCCTCCTGCATGACCACCCCCGGCGCGTGCGAGGACAATCTCTCGGCGATCACCAGCGGTCGATATGACCTCGACCCGACCTATTCGCCCGACGGCTCGCGGATCGCCTACGCCAGCGCCGACATGCCGGGGCTGCAATCGGCGATTGGGATCGCGGCGGCGACCGGCGAGGGGGCGGTCATCCTGCCCGGCACCGACGCCGCCGACAGCTACCCGACCTGGTCGCCCGACGCCACACAGTTGGCGTTCATTTCCACCGTATTCGGCGATCACGACCTGTGGATCACCTTCGTGCCCGCCGACGCCGCGACTGGCGACGTGGGCAGCGTGATCCAGATCACCCGGAGCGAATCGGGCGACGTGCAGCCGGTGTGGTCGCCCGATGGCAGGTACATACTGTTCGCCTCCGACCGGGGCGAGCGCGGCGACTTTGATCTCTACCTCGTCCCCGCCGACTGCCTGGTCAGCAGCGCGCTGACCTGCGACGACGCCGCGCTGATTATCATTGACGAATCCGGCGACGACCTCGACCCGGCCTGGGGGCAGTAGGCGTCGCTGCCGCAACAAAAAAGCCGGGGAATGTCCCCGGCATCGCCAACCCTATCGAATATACCCGGCTCTTAACCCGGCTTCTGCTTGCGCCCGACTTTGTTTTCGCTGCGCTTGCGGTCACTTTTACGCCCCGACGTTGCTGTCGGTTTCTTTTTCTTCTTATCCGGCATCTTTTTTGACTTCTCTTTAGCCATTGCACTCCCCCGATCTGAATTTTCGTCAATCACAGTGTAGAATCAAACGGGAAACGCGGCAAGCGCCACGATTATGGCCTATCGGTCCCGGCGCTGAAGCACCGGGCTAGAATGATCCTGGGTATCCGGCGGCCACTGGTTTCACCGGGTCGCTGCTACTTTTCAACTCCACTTGCCGACCGTCACTCACAATGCATCAGCCCCTGGTCCGTCCCGAACCACACGCTGCCATCAGGGGCCGTCTCGATGGGTGACGTGGTAATAGAGCCGATTCTACCCATCGGCCAGAGTGTCCAGCCAGTACCATCAAACCGGGAAACCCCCTCCCAGCTTCCAAACCATACTGCCCCATCGGGCGTAAAGGTCACCGATGAAACAGCACTGGAAACCAATTCTTCGGAATAGACTATCCATTCTCCCCCGTCGAAGTGGGCGGCACCTCCATTGATAGCTGCCCATATAGTTTGATCGGGGGCTACAGCAATATCTTGAATGCTTCCCCCCGGCAAACCATCTTCTCTGGTGTACCGGGTCTGCTGACCCTGCTGATCGATATGGACAACGCCGTCCGCTAACGTTCCAACCCAAACCGAATTGTCGGCGGCAACGGCCACACTCTCAAGAATACTCCCCCCCATAGAAAGGGTCACCCATTCGCTGCCATTATAGCTGGTCAGATCCTGCCACTCGGCAAACCAGATCGTACCGTCTGAGGCAAAAGCGATATCGTGAGCTTCATACTCCCGATTCAATTCACCCCAGGATCGGTTTTGCGTATCATAGTGATTGATTCCCGCATCTGTACTTATCCAGACCACGTCACTATTGTCGACTGCCAGTGACCGGATATATTTACTTCCCAGGTATTCACTTTCTATGATTTCGTTCCAGTTTCCTTCGCCATCAAAACGTGATATTCCACCGCCCCACGTCCCTATCCAAATCGTGCCATTTTTTTCAATGGCAATCGAGGTGACATTATTACTAACCAGGCCGTCATCCTCCGTATAGGTCACCCAATCGCATTCAACTTCAACTGGTTTCTTCACCGCAGCGCAGGCAGTGAGAATGACCATTAAAAAGACCATCCAAGTGGCGCGTCGAATTCGTGTGCTCATAGCTTACGTTTGCTCCCGCCTATTTGATTCTCAAGTACCGGTTTCAGGTGGATTTATACACCGATCAACCAGAAGAGACAATCCGGCCATGCGCAAGTTACTCACAATGCATCAACCCTTTCCACGTCCCAAACCACACGCTGCCATCCAGGGCCGTTTCGATGGGCGTGTTCCAGTCGTCGCGGTTGGCGTCCTCCATCGGCCAGAGCATCCAGCGCTTGCCGTCGAAGCGTGAGACGCCGCCCCTGCTCCCGAACCAGACCGCCCCATCGGGCGTAAAGGTCACCGACGAGGCCACCGGGTAGACCAGTTCATCGGTGTAGGCCGTCCACCGGTCACCGTCGAAATGGGCCGCACCGCCGTCGGTCGCTGCCCACACACTTTGATCGGGTGCCACGCCGACATCGAACACAACCACCCCCGGCAGGCCGTCGTCTCTTGTGTAAAGCGTGCTCCCGCCCTGGTCGATATGCATGACGCCCTGATTATGCACCCCCACCCAGATCGAATTGTTGGCCGCGACATCGACGCTCATCAGCAGGCCGCCCGGCTGCTGAGTCCGCCATTCCTCGCCGTCGAAGCTTCTCAGATCGCCGAGCCAGTAGGCGAAATAGATCGTGCCGTCGGAACCGACGGCAATTGCACGCGGCCCGGGATCCGACCCTATCGTGACTGTCCCCCCAAAGAAGTCCCGCCCGAAATGATCCCAACTCTGGCTTTTCGGATCGTAGCGGTCCATGCCCGATGAAGTGCCGAACCAGACCGCGCCGTCGTGGTCGACTGCCAACGAGTAGACGTAGTTGCTTTGCAGGTTGCCGCCAGACGTGACGTTGAACCAGTTCTCCTCGCCGTCGAAGCGCGACATCCCCCCGCCCCACGTCCCGACCCACACCGCGCCGTTCTCCTCGAAGGCTATCGACGCGATCCAGTTGTTGACCAGCCCGTCGTCTTCGGTGTAGGTCACCCAGTTGCAGTCGTAGGGTTTCTCACCCTCGGCGCAGGCGGTCAGCACAAACAGCAGTACGATTACCGAACAAATGCCTCGAATCCGTTTCCACATGATCAGCCCTCGCTTGATTTTGATTGTCTGTCCCCGATGTTATTTGTACACTCATATAGCAGGTTTCGACAATATGCGCCGACCCGCGACAACCGGCAGAACATCTCACGGGTCGAACCGGCGCGTCGAAAAAGCATCTAAACAACCACCGTGTGTATCTTCACAATACGCTGATCTTATTCAACTCAGTGGAGGAATCTTATGTCAGACAGTTTGAATGGAAAAACAGCCGTCGTCACCGGCGCGAGCCGGGGGATCGGCTATGCAGCGTCGATTGCCCTGGCGAAAGAAGGCGTCAACATCGTGCTGGCTGCCCGCAATGAAGCCGACCTGAACTCAGTCAAGGCCGAAGTCGAGGCGCTGGGCGTGCGGGCGCTCGCTGTCCCCACCGATGTCACCGACAGGGACGCGGTCGCCAACCTGAAAAAAGCGGCCCTCGCCGAATTCGGGCAGGTCGATATCCTGGTCAACAATGCGGGGGTCGGCGTCTATACCTCGGTGCTGAACACCACCATCGAAGACTACGACTGGATGATGGA
>DAOUES010000368.1:0-28216 GCA_034430335.1 Anaerolineae bacterium
TATCGAGATCATATCCCGCCAGCCGGATCAACTTCGCGAACGATACGTCCATTTCGTTCGACATCGCAGGCGCGTCGAACGTTCTCGCCCGCTCGGTGATCTCGATATCCTGCCGGTATGCCTCGCCCATCGGGTCACCCTGATCGTCGATCAACTGCAATTCGACCTCGTACAATCCCGGCTCGATGTCCGGCGGAATCCGCAGGCTGTAGGTTCGGCTGGTATAGGCGTTTTCCGCCCACGCCGTTGTCGGGGTAGGGGGTGATAACGCCTCGACGCTTTCGTAGACCGCGTCCCCCTCCGCTGATACGACGCGCCACCGCGCCCGCAGATCACCCTTGATCGCCCCGGTCGAGAACAGGGTAATCGATAGCTGCATCGGCGGCCCCTGCTCCTGGCTCTCTGCGATCTGCATGCTGTCGAGCGCTATCGAGTCGGTTAGCTGCACCGGTGATACGCCGCTGCCCCGAATCTGGATCGCGGCATACGTCCCAGCCGGTTCCCCCTCGGCGCTGATTGGCTGGATATCCTCTCCGATCAGCGCGCTGTACATGCCCGTTTTGAGAAACAGCGGGCCTTCGTCGGGAAGGCCGCTCGATACGTCGAGTTCCCACTGCTGGAGGAACAGTTCCCCAGATCGCCACGTGCCGCCCGGTAGCATTTCCAGGTCTTGCATGGCGTATTCGGTGCCCTTTTCATCGGCCAGGTGGACGTAGCTCGTCAGCCGTTCGGCGGGTTCCTGGTCGAGCCGCCACAGCGAATAGACCACCCACGTCTCTCCCGCCGATGGCAGGCTGTCTGCTTCCTCCGGGAAGAACCCCAGCAGAGTCGCCCCGTTTGAAAATTGAATTGGCGTGATCGCTTGCAGCGTCGGCGTAAACGAGTTTACTGGTGCCATTTCGACTATCCGCAGGTGTTCGCCGATCAGTTCTCCGTCGTTGAAAACCAGTGGTCGATCATCGTAATCCGCACTGCCGAGCAGCACCGCGCCGTTCTCCGGCAGCGGCAGCCCTTTTCCGCTCCAGATCACCCGCAGATCGATTCCCCTGCCGAACTCCGCCCACTGCTCGATCACTCCCCACTGCCGGTAGTCGCCGTCGGTGCTGGTCAGGATGAGCAGTTCCTGCCCGTTCTCCTCGGCGATGCCTGCCGCCGTCTCGACCGCTCCCATTCGTTCATCAAGTGTTGGCATGTCGAAATCGAACTGGTCATTTCGCGTCGGGAACCGCCCGATATAGATCGCCGCCATGAAAACTGCGACTCCCGCCCCGATCCACTGCGCCGCCGGGTTTTCGGCCACACCTCGCCAGTCGAGCAGTTTGTCCTCACCTCCTGCTCCTCTTGCTGTGATTCCCCCCAGCACTGCTCCCACGATCAGGAAAGCATTTTCTATACTCGGCCAGAGATGGTAATCACGGTATTGCATGTTGAGGATCAGCGCCATCAGCGGAGTCAACACAAACCCCAGCACGATGATCAGCCCCGGCAGTCCGCGCCGCTCGCCGATTCCTCGCGCGGTCAGCCACAGCACACCGATCACTGTCAATGCCGGGAACACGGGCCGGAACCAGTTCTGCCGCCATGTGCCGAGTTGATAGGTGAGCGTCTCGATCACGTAGCCGATGCCCCGGTTTGGCAGGAAGTGCAGCGTTTCACCTGTCCCTGAGCCGAACAACCCGAGGCTGATCAGCCAGGGGATCAGCAGGATGATCGCGAGATTGTTGCTGAAAAACGCATCGATGGTCAGCCTGCGCCATTCCTTTGGATTTTGAGTCAATGCATATACCCACAGGATGATCGAGATCGGGGCCAGCATGACCGTCATCGGGTGGCACTGTATCGCCAGCGCCAGCATCGCCACGTGGATCAGCCTCGCCCACCGTTTCCCGTCGATGTAACCCACCAGTCCGGTCAGGATGTAGGCCATCACGAACGGTGCGCCGAGTTCCGGGTTCCAGATTTTCCGTGTGCCGTCCAGCGCGCCCGGATGCACCGCGTACAGCAGCGCCGCGATCAGCCCTGCCTGCCAGCCGAAATAGCGTTCCCCGGTTTTGTACACCAGCGCAATCGCGAACAGGTGCAGCACCCCGGTGAACATCCGCGCCAGTCGCGGATCAGGACTCACTGCAAACGGAATTGCGTACAGGTACACCGAAAAAGGTGAGTGCTGCCGCCCCACCGACATCGGCGGCCCTTCCAGGCTGAATTCACCCTTCTGCCCGATGTCCAGCGCCATCAGGCTGTGGGTCGCTTCGTCGGTCGAAAGCGGCCTGTCGCCGATATTGACCCATCGCAGTGTCGCCGCGATCAAAATGATCACGATCATCAGGCTGTAGCGGGCGAACTTGGTTTTTTGCATGAAAGACATCCTCGTCAAGATCGATGTGCGTCTAATATACCAGCGACAGGATACCGGCGCTGAGTTGGTATATGCCAAAGCCGAGCAGCGCCAGCGCCGATAATCCAACCAGCGTCTTGCCGACCTTTGGCTCGGTCTGGCTGGCTTTGGCAAACAGTACGATCAACAGTGCGTTGGCGGTGATGATCGCACAGTAGAATCCCCCCAGGAATGCGATCCCGTTTCCGGGTGACTGCCGCCACCCGGCGATCAGAATCGGGCCGGTGATCAGGCCCCAGTACAGCCAGGGGCCGGGCGAAAGGCTGTTCATCAGCGCTGCTTTCAGCAGGCTTTTGTCGGCCTGCCCATCTTTGTCGTTCGGGTCGTGCCCGTATTGCTGGTATGATTTCAACGCTCCCCAGGCCAGGTAGAGAATAAACGCCCCTCCCGCCAACTGGACGATCTGGAGGAATACTTCGGCCACCTGCGATAGGATGAAGAGAACCAGCACGATGATCGGGCCGTCGCTGATGATCGGCGCAAACGCGATTGGAATCGAGCGCCGCCAGCCCTTCCTCGCCGATTGGGCGATCAGGTAGGCCTGGAATGGCCCCGGCGTTGCCGCAGCCGATACGCCTAATGTCAATCCTTGCAGTACAAATCCAAACACGGGTTCCCTCGATACTGTTGCCGGGTCAGCCTTCATCAGCCGACGAGTATAGCATACCCACCGGCGGATTTATACTATGCAGTGTCTCTCGGAATTACTATGCCGCGCCGTTTTGAGTTAGCATCTATCTTTAGAGTGTATTAAGAACGCTGTTTGGGGTGTCCGGCACGAGACAGCCGCTGGGAAGCTCTCATCCCATCCCCGGCTCTTATGGAGAATGGAGAACAAGCGGATCAAATCCCTCTCCATGAGGGAGAGGGATTTAGGGTGAGGGCGAAAAAGTGCGTAACACGCTCTAGGCGACAGGTGAGGTTGTCTGGTTTCCAATCCGGCGATTGCGGAGTAAATTAAGGGGTAGGGTTGTCGTAGTGCGTCAATGCATTCATTTGGGAGGAGCGAAATGTCCGTATCCAATCCGCTAGATGACCGGTCGTTCCCCGTGCCGGTAGAGCCGCGCAAGCGACCAAACTGGCTTGTTCTGTGGATCGTGGCCGTATTCCTGCTCGTTTTCGTCGCCCCGCTGGTCGGCTGCGGTGCGTGTGGCATCGCTTTTGCGGCGGCTGGCAGCCAGCCGCAGTCGGTCGGAATCGGCCCGGCGGTTGGCGTCGTTCGTGTCGAAGGTACGATTGTGTCTGGAGTCAGCGGTTCCTTCTCGACGACGACCTATGCCGGTTCCGATACGATTGTCGATCTGATCAACCAGGCGAACAGTGATCCTGAAGTCAAGGCCATCGTTCTGCGGATCAACAGCCCCGGCGGTGAGGTCGTCGCCTCGGACGAAATTTACAACGCGCTGGTCAATGTCGACAAGCCGGTCGTTGTCAGCATGGGGGCGATGGCTGCGTCGGGTGGCTACTATATCGCGGCCCCGGCGGATTATATCATTGCCAATCCCCACACATTGACGGGTAGCATCGGCGTGATCAGCCAGTTCATCACCGCCGAAGAACTGCTCGACGACCTGGGTGTCGACGTGGTCGTGATCACCGCCGGCGACTCGAAAGACTTTGGCAGTATGTATCGCGATATGACCGAGGAAGAAATCCAGCGCTGGGAAGCCATGCTCGAAGAAACCCACGCCGCTTTTATCCAGATCGTCGCCGATGGCCGGGGCATGTCTGTCGAGGATGTCCGTGAACTGGCCGATGGCCGCGTCTATTCCGGCCAGCAGGCGGTCGATCTTGGCCTCGTCGATGAGCTTGGCTACTATGAGGATGCCATCGCAAAGGCCGCTTCGCTTGGCCAGATCGAGGGCGAGCCGCGTATTGTCGAATTCGCCCCCCAGCCGACTTTCTGGGAAGCCTTCTATGGTATTCAGGCGCAGCAGGCCGGAGGGCTTTCCCTGGAGGGAATCCTGCGTCAGGCATACATCCCAAGCCTTGAGTTTCGCTACCTGGGCCAGTAGATCGAACGCAGCGGTTGTGAAACATAGGGCGGGCTAAACGACCGGAGGTCGTCGCCCGCCCAGGGTCTCTACAGGGGATGGTTCAATTTAGCCCGGTGGCTTTAGCCCCGGGAAATAAGAGTGTTACTTTCTACTCTTGATCCTCGTCGTCTGATCGGCCTGATTCCAGGTGTTTCGATTTATCGTGCCGCCAGAATATCGCTTCGATGACGCGCCACAGGCGGCGCAGCAGTGAGCGGATGCTCGCCAGGATATACCAGCTTTCGCGGAGTGCCTCCCGCAGGTGTGATCTCGGTGTCGGTTCGACCGCCCAGTCCATCACCAGCGCGCCCCACGTCAGCCCGGCCCCAAACGCGACCAGCACGATCTTGTCGTTTGGCTTGAGCCTGCCATCTTCGACCGCATCGGCAATCGCCAGCGGTATCGATGCGGCTGACGTGTTGCCATACCGGTCGATATTGACGTAGAAGCGATCCATAGGGAGTTTCAGCCCGCGCGCCGCCGATTTGATGATCCGGATATTGGCTTGGTGTGGAATGATCAGATCGATGTCGTCGACCTTCAAACCGGCCATTCCCAGCACCTCCTGCGTACCCTGCGACATGACCCTTGAGGCGAACCTGTATACCTCTTGACCGTTCATCGTCAGGCTTTGTCGGCGTGGTTCGCCGTTCCAGGTCTGTTTGACCCCGGACGATACGACCAGGTAATCCCCGCCTGAACCGTCGGAGTGCAGCACATAGTCGATGATCCCGCCGGGGTCGTCGCTCGCGCTGAGGACGAACGCCCCGGCCCCATCGCCGAACAGTACACAGGTTGATCGGTCAGACCAGTCGACGATCCGGCTCAGAGTCTCCGCGCCGATCACCAGCGCATGTTCGATCATTCCGGTGCGTATTTGGGCGGCAGCCATCCCCAACCCGTAGATGAAACCAGTGCAGGCCGCCAGTAGGTCGAAGGCCCCTGCCTGTGTTGCCCCCAGCTTGTCCTGGATCATACAGGCGGTTGATGGGAACAGGTACACCGGGGTAGATGTGGCAACGATGATCAGGCCCAGGTCGCGTGGTGATACGTTGGCCTGGCTGAGAGCCTTTCGCGCGGCTCGTAAAGCCAGCGTAAATGTCGAATCCCGGTCCTCGGCGATCCGCCGTTCGCTGATCCCGGTTCGCTCTCTGATCCACTCGTCGGAGGTATCGACCATCTCTTCAAGATCGAAGTTTGTAAGCACCTTTTCAGGGACTTCGACCCCCCACCCAACTACGTGGGCAAAACAGCCGGTATTCTGCGCCGACCCACTTCTTGGCCGGGTCTGCTCGTTGATTGTATCGATATATGACATTTCCAAACCTGACTTTCCCCACTTTTCACGGGTTGTTCGAGGAGTAATGTGGGGGATATAAGATATGCTCAGTTCCTAGTAACCCTCACGAAGCGCTGGGGTTGCAGAGATCATTGGGTTTCGTCACGGCAGGGCAGACGTTATAATGGGCACCTGCTGCTTTGATGCCAGGGCAGTTCACCGCTGGTATCTGGCTGAAAATAAGAAAAGTGGGAATCGCTGTTCAATGATAATGGTGACCGGGGCAACAGGCTTTGTTGGAAACCGGTTGGTTCGTCGGCTGGTAAACGTATCGGGTAACCCGGTTCGTGTCTATCTGCGCATGGGCAGCGATCTTGAGCGGCTGCCGCGCGGGGCGAAGATTCACCTCGTCATGGGTTCCCTGTTGGATCGCGATGCGCTTGAAGCGGCGATGCAGGGCGTTCATACGATCTATCACCTGGCCGGAACCGATACGCGCGGTCGCTATGCAAAACTGCAAGATGTTGACATCAAGGGGACTTCGGCGGTTGTCGAGGCTGCCCTTGATGCGCGTGTTGGCCGTTTGATCTACCTCAGCCGTGTCGGGGCGGCTCGATCATCGGCTTTCCCCACCCTGCGCACCAAAGGTGAAATCGAGGAGATCATCCGCAGCAGCGGCCTCGCCTACACGATCTTCCAGACGAATGCGCTGTTCGGCGAGAACGACCGCCTCAGTGAGCATATCGCCATGCTGGTTCAATCGTTCCCCTTCTATTTCGTTCCCGGCGATGGCAGTCAGGTGCTTCAACCGCTTTGGGTCGAAGACCTGATCACCTGTATGACGATGGCGCTGCAAGACCTGAACATGATCGACCGGACGATTGCCCTCGGCGGCCCGGAGCTGCTTTCCTACCGCCGGATCGTGATGCGCGTCATGTACGCCATCGGCAAACAGCGCCCGATTATCGGCGTGCCGCTGCTGGCTCACCGGGTCGTGGCCTGGTATCTGGATGGATTGTTCGCCCGCTGGCCGGTCACCGAGCAGTGGACAGAAATGCTCTCCACGCACCAGACCGCCGAATTGGGCGCAATCGAGCGTAACTTTGGATTCCGGCCCCGTGTATTTGACATGGGCCTGATCGATACCTACCTGAAAGATCGCCCTTTCCGGGCGGAAATGCTTCGATACATTTTTTCAGGCCAGTGGTAGCCGGGATAGCGCTGCAAAAGGACGTGGGCAGCCTGTTTTGATCCCTCAAACACGGCTCTTCACACCAAGAGTTTAAGTTTCCCTTGCCATGAGGGATAGGGGTGGGGGCAGGGAACCACGCTGTTCTGTGGTGCTGCCGTAGCCGGGTAGGGGGATGAGAATCGGGCATGAAGACCTCGGTGTTTTGCCGGGCGGCTTGTTTACCTCAATTACGCTGCTCGTGCTATACTGCTTGAGTGCAAAAGGATTGGTGCTATGATTTCCGATTTGACGATTGCATTTATCGGCGGTGGAACGATGGCCGGGGCCATGATCAAGGGCCTCCTTCGTCACGAATTGATTGACGCGGATCGAATCGTCGTCGCCGAACCCCGTGCCGAGCGCGGGCAGGAGCTTCAAACAACGTATGGTGTCCGCTGGACGGACGGAAACGCCGAAGCCGCCCGTGACTGCGATGTCGTCGTCCTCGCGGTCAAACCGCAGGTGATGGCCCAGGTGCTCACCGACCTGCGTGGCTCGATCCGGACGCGGGCTTTGGTCCTGTCGATTGCCGCCGGTGTGCCGATCAAGACCATCGCCGATGGGTTGGCGCACGCGGCTGTTGTGCGGGCGATGCCGAATACCCCTGCCCAGGTCGGCGAGGGGATCACCGTCTGGACGGCTACCGATAAAGTCACCGAGGCGCAGGTCTCACAGACCAATACGATTCTTGGCGCGTTTGGGGAAGTTGTCAACGTCACCAATGAAAGCTTCCTCGATATGGCTACGGCCTTGAGCGGAACCGGCCCGGCTTATGTATTCCTTTTCATGGAAGCGATGATCGATACCGGTGTCCATCTTGGCTTTTCTCGGCGTGTCGCCGAAAAACTGGTGCTTCAAACCATGCACGGAACCATTGAATATGCCCGGCAGTCGCCGCGCCATCCGGCCCGCCTGCGCAACGAAGTCACATCTCCGGGCGGCACGACCGCCGAGGCGCTCTACCAGTTGGAAAAAGGTGGATTACGGACGGTGATCGCGCGCGGTATTTGGGCGGCCTACCAGCGTTCGGTTGCGCTGGGCCAGGGCAATGATTCGACGGCCCGCCTTGCCGGTCGGTCGCCGGAAGACAATGATAAATAGTCTTCTATAGATGCGTACTTAAAGGGTTTTTTGAGGAGAAGAAGGGGGATTAGATGCGTATCAAGAACTTCCCGCGAGGAATGATGATCGGGGTGGCGGTCAGTGCGCTGACCTTCCTGTTGCTGAATATCGGAGGGAACCTGGATATCGTCGCTGCCCAGGATGATGATGACGCAACGCCGGTTCCAACCGAGACGCCGCTTCCCACCGAAACGATGACCCCGACCCCGCTGCCGACTCTTGAACTGTCCGCTGTGACAGAGTTGGCACCAGATGGTGACCTGGACGGCAATGGGATTATCAATCCGGGGGACACCGTTCAGTATAACCTGATGCTGGCGAATGCAGGCGAACCGTCTGGCCCGGTCGAGGTTGTCGTCAATTTCGATAAAAGCTTTGTCAGCGGTGTTTCCGCCATTTCTGAAGGTGGTGCCGCCGATGAGGGGACAGTTCACTGGAATTTGGCAGGCGTTGCCACCGGTGAAGTGCTCGACCTCAGCTTCCAGGTTTCTTTGAAGCGTCTCTTCCCGCCTGGTCGCACACAGGTGACCAGTGCAGCGCTGGTGCGTGCTGGCGCGGTTGAGATTGCCCGAACGGGTATTCCCGCCTATGAAGTGGATGGGCCGAGCCTCAAGATCGTTGGGGTCGATCAGGAAATGATCACCGACGCGAACTCAAACGGTCGAATCGATCCCGGCGATACGGTGCGTTTCACCATCTCCTATCAAAACTCGGGTGGTGGCCCCTCGCAGGAGGCGACCATCGTTGCTGCCTACCCGGTTGATTTCACCCGCGAGATCGCCAGTAATCCTGATAACGGTATCCCTGGTGATGGCACCCTGTCCTGGTTCGTAGGATCGGTTCCCGCCGATGAAGAAGTCAAAACCGTGCGGTTCTCGGTAGCCCTGGGTGATGAGTTCCCCGCTGATACATCTACCTACGATTTGGACGTCTCGATCAACGGGGCGAGTGGCGTTCTGGACCAAAGCTCTGCCAGCGTGAAGGTGTCCGGCCCGAACTTGAGCGTATCTGCCAGTTATGAATTTATTGTCGATCAGGCAGACGATGGGATGCTTGATTCGGGCGATCAGGTAGTAATTAGAATCAACTATGAGAATATTGGCACTGACGCGGCTTCAAACGTCGTCTTGAAGGCTTCTTACAACCAGTTGATACTGGGAGTCTCGAATATCCTGGCTGACGGTGTTCAGGATGCGGACACAGGCACCATAACCTGGACATTACCGGCCCTTGATGCCGGGGTCTCTGGCGAGGTGACCTTTGTCGCCGACGTGGCCGAGATGGTCCTCGGTACGCAGTTGGTCAGAATCGATATTGAGATTGCCAGTGACACAACTGCTCCTCCGGGTATTCAATTGGATCTGCCGGTAGAAGTGCCCACCCCAACCGTCGAAGCCGGCCCGACGCCTGAACAGCTTTATTCAGAAGTCAAGCCTGCGCAGGGATCGGGTATTCTTACCGGTGGTGCAGTAGCAACGCTGGTCGGGGCATTCCTGTTTTTGAGTTTGCTCTCGCTGGTTTTTGTTGCTTCCCGTGTGCTGCCGGGGTCAGCCCAGGAACGTTCTGAGATGTTGGACACTGATGAGGAGCAGGCGGCGCATCGAAGATTGGTTCGTGAACTGATCGAAGGCGTTGTCCTGACGGCGATCCTCTTCACGGTGATGGTTCTTGGTTTGCAGAATGCGCTTGATCAGGACTCGGTAAACTCCATCATTGCCGGTATTGTTGGGTATGTCGCCGGGCGTGTATCGAGTCAGAAATAGCAGGGTGCAGTGTTGATGAACCCGGCTGCTGGTAATTAGCAGCCGGGTTTCTATTTCGGTATCTTCACTCCATTTCCAGGCAATGGCACGGAGCCGAAGGCTCCGCAGGGCGGAGCTTTGATGGAGTGTCCAAGCAAACCGGTTCCCGAAGGGACAAAATCCCGGAGAAGCACCCGCCGCAAGCGGCGGCCCACTACCTATGGTAGTGGTTAGGGATTTTGAGGTTTGCCATTCACTACGTAGGGCATCTATCCATTGTGGTAGAATTTCTCTCGCGTCGGTAGAATTCGATATCGCTGCCGGGTAAGAACGGTGCATTTGTCAGGGCTTATTGAATCTTTAGAATTTAATAAGGCAATCATGTTCAGCCCCAACAAAAACAACATTCCGCTCCCTCCACCTTGAGGGAGGGCTGGGGTGGGGGTGAAAACGTCGCCTTCTATTGCCCAACTATTTTCTAAATCCTCAAACAGCCCTGGATGTTATCGCGAGGCTTTGCGACAGGTCTACCGATTGATGCGGTCTGTAACGTGAGCAGTGAATCGCGCCGGGTGAATGCATCCTGTCGTAGATATCTGTCAAAGGTGGTGCAAATGGGTGTTGAAATCGGCAAAAGCCTTGAGAACGCGCTAAGACAGCAGATCGAGGCGTTTACGCCGTCGCTGGAAGTCGAGAACGTTGGCACAGTTCTCGAAATCGGAGACGGCATTGCCCGTGTTAAGGGGCTGGCCGGTGTGAAAAGCCAGGAACTCGTCGAATTCGCCAACGGCGCTTGGGGCGTGGCGTTGAACCTGGAGGAGAACCAGGTCGGTGTCATCGTCATGGGCGATTACGTCGATATCCCCGAAGGAAGCCGTGTCCGTGCGTTGGGGCGTGTGGCCTCGGTTCCGGTCGGTGAAGGCTTGATTGGCCGCGTCATCAGTCCGTTGGGCGAACCGCTCGACGGGCAAAGGGTGCTGGACTATGAATCCTTCCGGAAAGTCGAACGGCTCGCCCCCGGCGTCATTGAACGTCAGGACGTTCATCGCCCGATTCAGACCGGGATCAAAGCCATTGATGCGATGTTTCCCATCGGGCGCGGCCAGCGCCAGTTGATCATCGGCGACCGCCAGACCGGTAAAACGGCGATTGCCATCGACACAATCATCAACCAGAAATATGACGATGTGATCTGCATTTATGTTGCCATCGGCCAGAAACGTGCTCAGGTCGCCCGTGTCGTTGCCACGCTCGAACAGCATGGTGCGTTGGGGCATACTGTCATTATCAATGCCTCTGCCTCCGACTCGGCGGCTTTGCAGTATATCGCTCCCTATGCCGGTTGTGCGATTGGCGAGTACTTCATGGAAAACGGCAAGCATGCGCTGGTCGTCTATGATGACCTGACCAAACATGCCTGGGCGTATCGTGAGGTGAGCCTCCTGCTTCGACGCCCGCCGGGACGTGAAGCCTATCCGGGTGATCTCTTCTACCTTCACTCCCGCTTGCTTGAACGCGCTGCCCAGCTTTCGGAGAAGCGGGGTGGGGGGAGCCTGACCGCCCTCCCGATCATCGAAACACAGCTTGGCGACATCTCGGCCTATGTGCCGACCAATGTCATCTCGATCACCGATGGGCAGATATACCTCGAAACCGATTTGTTCAATGCCGGTATCCGCCCGGCGATCAATACCGGCCTGTCGGTCAGCCGGGTTGGTGGTGCGGCTCAAAGGGATTCTATGAAGAGTGTCGCCAGTGAGCTGCGTTTGGAGATGGCGCGTTTCCGTGAGCTGGCAGCCTATGCCCAGTTTGGTTCCGAACTGGATAGAGAAACCCAACAGCGTCTGGAACGTGGGCGTCGCTTGAGCGAGCTGCTCAAGCAGGTGCAGTATGAACCCCTCGGCCTGACCGATCAGGTGATGGTGATTTACGCCGGTACGCATGGCTGGCTCGACAGAATCCCGGTGCCCCCGACTGCCCATATCGGGGGATATGCGTTGACGAGGTCGCTGCCGCAGAGGGTGACAATGGCTGTCCCGAATTTTGTCAGCCTGCTGAAAAACGGGGATATCAAAACCAGGGTCCCCGTCAATCTGGTTCGAGAATGGGAATCGGAGTTCCTGAAATGGATGCATGACCTCCATTCTGATTTCCTCGAAGAACTCGGTGCGTATGCTGATGAAAGACTCCAGGGCGATCTCCAGGATGAGCTGGACGACTGTCTGGAAACCTTCGACAGGGAATGGGGTGAAGAAGCCATTCTTCAGAACCCCGACGATTTTGAGATGGAGATCCGCCAGACCTTCGACGATCTGGTTGCTGAAAATGGTGTGAGCAAAAGCGATAACGAGGCATAGTGGCTACCGCCCGAGATATCCAGCATCGAATTCGTAGTATTCAGAACATCGCAAAAGTAACCGGTGCGCTGGAAGCCGTGGCTGCGGTGAAAGTTCACCATGCGCAGCAGCAGGCGTTGTCCAGCCGTCCTTACATCGAAACTGTCCAGCATTTGATGCGCTCTATCGTATCTCCGCGTCTCGAATCTACTTTCGAACTGCTGAAACCTCGCTCCGAAATCAACCGTATCGCAGTGCTGTTGATCACCAGCGATAGAGGATTGGCCGGGGCTTACAACGTCCGTATTGTGAATATGGCCCTCGACTTCGAGCAGATGCAGCCCGTCCCGGTTTACTATTACATCGTCGGGCGGAAGGGTAAATCGATTATGGCCCGGCGCAAGGCGGACGTGGCGGCTGGGTTTGGCGATGTCCCCTCCCGCCCGAGTATCGACTATGCACATGGAATCGCCAGGGTGATTGAATCGGCTTACAAAAATAGGTTATGCGATGTTGTGTATTTGCTGTACACCCGTTTTGTAAGCGTTGCTGAACAGCAGCCGGTGATCAAGCAGTTGCTCCCGGTCGTTCCTGAGCAAAATGGCGGCGGCCCGGCCATGCCCACGATCTCTTATTCATATGAGCCGGATATAGAAGCCGTGCTTGAAGAGTTGGTTCCACGTTACGTGGAAAACGTGATTTTCCAGGCGTTGTTGGAGGCCAGTGCCAGCGAGCACGCTGCCCGGATGACCGCAATGCACAATGCGACCGATAACGCCGACGATCTGGTGGATGAATTGACCCTTAGCTACAATAAGGCGCGGCAGTTGGCAATTACAAGCGAAATGCTGGATATCGTTGGCGGCTCGGAAGCGCTTTCCCAGAGTGACCACGATCCGATGCTTGAAGGTGGCGAGAACTGATGATGGCGGAATATCAAAGCAAAGGCAAAGTTGTTCAGGTTCTTGGCGCAGTTGTCGATTGTCAATTCCACCCCGATGGCATGCCCAAAATCCACGATGCGATTGAAGTGCCGCTTGAAGGCCAGGATTCTCTCGTTTTGGAAGTTCAAATCGACCTGGGCGGCCACCGGGTGCGCACGGTGGCGATGGGACCGACCGATGGTCTCCCTCGCGGGGTGGACGCTTACGCCACTGGCTCCCCGATCAAAGTGCCGGTTGGTCAGACCTCGCTTGGCCGTGTGTTCAATGTGCTCGGCAGGCCAATCGACGGTCGTCCGCTTGAGGCTGTAGAAGAGCAGTATCCCATTCACCGCGATCCGCCTCTCTTCGATGAGCAGTCGATTTCCACCGAGGTCTTTGAGACCGGGATCAAGGTCATTGATTTGATTGCTCCCTTTACTAAGGGTGGCAAAACCGGCGTGTTCGGCGGCGCTGGCGTGGGGAAGACCGTCATCATCATGGAACTGATCCGCTCGATTGCCTCCCAGCACGGCGGTTACTCGGTATTCGCCGGGGTAGGGGAGCGCACCCGCGAAGGGACTCAGCTTTACAACGAGATGATCGAGAGCGGCGTCATCGACAAGACCGTCATGGTTTTCGGCCAGATGAACGAGCCGCCGGGCGTGCGGCTTCGAGTCGCTTTGGCCGGTCTTGCCAATGCCGAGTACTTCCGCGACAAGGGCCATGATGTGCTGCTCTTCATCGACAATATCTTCCGCTTCTCGCTGGCCGGTTCGGAAGTGTCCGCGCTGCTTGGCCGTATGCCTTCGGCGGTTGGCTATCAGCCGACCCTCGCGGCGGAGATGGGAGCGCTTCAGGAGCGTATCACCAGCACCTGCCAGGGTTCGATTACCTCGATGCAGGCAGTCTATGTCCCCGCCGATGACTATTCAGACCCGGCCCCGGTTGCGACCTTCACCCACCTGGATGCGGCCATCGCGCTCGAACGCTCTATTGCTGCCCAGGCGCTTTATCCGGCGGTCGACCCGCTCGCCAGCACCAGCCGTATCTTGCAGCCCAATATTGTCGGTGATCTCCACTACCAGACCGCGCGGGAAGTCCAGCGTGTGCTCCAGCGCTACCGCAGCCTGCAGGACATCATCATGATCCTCGGTATGGATGAACTATCCGAAGAGAATAAAACGCTGGTGAACCATGCCCGTAAAATCCAGTATTTTCTCACCCAGCCGATGTTTGTCGCCGAGCAGTTCACCGGGCGCAAAGGCCGTTATGTGTCGATTGAGGATACCGTGCTTGGCTTCAAGAGAATCCTCGACGGCGAATTCGACCGTGTATCGGAGGAGCATTTCTACATGGCAGGCAGCATCGAAGATGTGTTGGAACGCGATCAACAGAGCCGTTGATCCGGTTTTAAGGGAAATCTGCGATGCCTATGAAATGTCAGATTGTGACACAGGAGCGGCTTGTTTTTGAGGGTGAGATCGACAGCATTGTTGTGCGGAGTGAGCGCGGCGAAATGTGTATCTTGCCCGGCCATGAGCCGCTGATTGCCGTGTTGACAATCGATGCGCTGCGGCTGCGTCACGATGGTGAAGAAGAACTGTATGCTATCGGTGGGGGCATTATCAAGGTTGATGGCGATTCCGTCGTCATTCTGGCTAATACTGCCGAAGCTGCCTACGAGATCGATACAATTCGAGCCGAAGAAGCCCATAAACGGGCGCTGGAGGCCATTGAACAGACCAGGGAAACTGGGGCAAGGCAGGTTCAGGCTGCTCTGGATGAGGCCGACCGGATTCAGAGCGAGATGGACGCGCATATTGTGGCCCTTCGGCGGGCAAAGACACGTCTCGCCGTTGCCAGGAAAGCTGATCAGAACATGGTGCCTGTCGAGAACGAGCAGGGATAATCTACTGCTTTTTGTGAACGCTTGTGGATAGCAATATCGGGGCACTTGTCGACTACTTACGCGAAAGGGCGGAAACATATGTTTGCTAGGCGCTTAGGGATCGACCTCGGGACTGTAAATGTTACCGTTGCCGAACGTGAACAGGTGCTGCTTCACGAACCGGGAATCGTTGCGATTACCATCGAGGAAGAAAAAATCGTCGCAATTGGGCAGGAAGCGCGCGACATGTTCGGTCGTACTCCCGAATCCATCGAAGTGATACGGCCAATGAGCGATGGTGTGATTGCCGATTACGAGGTTACCGAGGCGATGCTGCGCTATTTCATTGAGAAGGTGATCGGCGGCCTGCGTGTGTTCAAGCCAATCGTCATGATCACCGTGCCTTACGGGGTAACCAGTGTCGAGCGGCGGGCAGTTCATGAAGCCGTGATCCAGGCCGGGGCAAAAGAGGTCCATCTGATCCCGGAGCCGCTGGCGGCGGCGATTGGCGTTGGCCTGCCGATTGACACGCCGACCGGGAACCTGATCGTCAATATCGGCGGTGGGACAAGTGAGGCGGCAGTCGTTGCGATGAACGGCATCGTCGCCGCCGATTCGGTGCGGGTTGGTGGCGTTCGCCTCGACGAAGCCATCGTCAATTATGTTCGTAGAAAATACAACCTGGTTATCGGCGATATGACCGCCGAGTTGGCGAAGGTCAACGTCGGTGCGGCGGCGGACGTGGGCGAAGAACTGCGTATGGAGATCCAGGGCCGCGATCAGGTAGATGGCCTGCCCAAAATGATGACGATCACTACCAGTGAGATCATTGAAGCGCTGCAAGAACCCCTGTCCTTGATCGCCGGTGTGGTGAAGAAAGTTCTCGAACGCACGCCGCCTGAGTTGGCTTCTGACATCATCGACCGGGGCATGGTTTTGACCGGTGGTTCCGCGCTTTTACGTGGGATCGATGTCTATCTGACGAAGGAAACCAATGTCCCCGCGTTCCTGGCCGATGACCCTGTCGGGGCATCTGCCCTGGGCGCATCTCGCGGCCTCGAACGTCTTGAGGCATTGCAGCGCTCGGTGCCCGGCATCTAGGTTTGTGCCCCCATCTCGTAGGGGCGAGGCTTGCCCTCGCCCAGGATCATTTTAGCCCGGTGCTTTAGCGCCGGGAATACTACAAAATCTAATCCGACTAAACTCCTGGTTCTCCAGGAGTTTTTTATCTCAGGTAGTAGGCCATCTGCTGGAGGTGGGCGATAGGGTCGGTATATTGCACCTGGACATGGCCCGGCACGCTGATCGATATTGGGGCATAGTTGAGGATCGCCGTGATCCCGGCCTCGACGAGTAAATCGGCTACTGCCTGGGCTACCTCTGCTGGCGTTGCGATCATCGCAATTTTGACGCCCGCCTGTTTGATCGTTTCCGCTATTTCGCCCGTAGCTTTGATCGGTACGCCCTTGATCTCTGTCCCGATCTTTTCTGGGTCGTTGTCGAAGAGATATTCGATTGAGAACCCCCGGTGTGTAAATCCCCCGTAGTTGGCAATGGCGCGTCCCAGGTCGCCCACGCCGATCAGCGCCACTGGCCAGTCGCTCTCGACGTTGAGGATGCGTTTCAGTTCTGCTATCAGGCTGCTGACCGTGTAGCCCGTCCCTTGCTTCCCGAATTCCCCGAAAAGTGACAGGTCTTTTCGGATTTGCGCGGGGCTGATACCGAGGCGTTCACCCAGGTCTTGTGATGAGGTGATCTGGAATCCGGCCTGTTCCAGGTGCCTGAGCGCGCGCAGGTATAACGGCAGTCGGCCAATCACGATATCTGGAATTTGCGACCTGTCCACTATTTATGCTCCTGTTTTCACGTTGTGTGTGTAGACTTGCAGCCTCAAAATCCCCCCACAAAAGCACAGCTTACAATCTATCCAGAAATTACCCCCGGTAGGTTCGATTTGTACCTATCCGAAATGAACGAAGTGAATTTGCGGATAGGTAGTTAGATTACCATGTTGGGCAGTTAGCAGCAAGATAGGAAATTGACTTTGAACCGCCCCATAGTTATCATCGGGAAAATATTTTTAGTCCCTTTGGAAAAATCAATATGGATGAAACACTTCAGGCTGTTCGCGATAGTATGATTGATGGATTGGGACAGTTGACGGATTTCTTCGGCTTTAGCCCGGTGATGGGGCATCTCTACGGAGCGCTGCTGATGAGTCCCGATCCGCTCTCGCTGGACGAGTTGGAGGAGATCGTCGGGAAATCAAAGGCCAGCGTAAGCATGAATATGCGCGCCCTCGAACGGTGGGGTATGGTGCGTGAATCCTGGGTGAAGGGCGACCGGCGGAAATTCTACGAGGCTGAAAGCGACCTGTGGAAAGTGATCACGTCTGTGATCGGAAGCCGCGAACGGCGCGAAGTCGGGATGGCCGTCGGTGTTCTGGAGGAAAACGCGCAAAGCCTTGAGGATGCCAAAGATCATCTGTCCGAGGATGAAAAAGAACTCGCCGAATATTACCTCGAACGTGTCCGCGACATGCGTGAGTTCTTTGTTTTTGCGCAGATCATTCTGGAGATACTGCTCAAACAGAAAGACATGCCGAATTTGGGGACTTTGAAATTGATGCAGGCGATGCAAAAACCCGGTGATCAACCGGAAGATTGATCGGGCGTTTCCGGGCTGTCCCACCGACTTATAAACGGTTTGGCATCTGGTAGACCGGTTGTGTATAATCAATTTATAAATTATTGAAAGAATAAAAACATAAATGCCGATCTGGTGTTTGGGAGATTTCTTGGATGGAACTTGAGCAGGCGCTGCAATCCGTTGACGATCTGATGTTTGACTGTGTTGATAGTGATGTCGCAGTGCTTCGCGAAGCCAGCCGTCATATTATCAAAGCCGGTGGCAAGCGCATCCGGCCCAAAATACTGTTTCTGTCCTATCAGGCGGTTGGCGGTGACGATCTTTCTGCTGCCGTTCCGGTTGCCACCGCGATAGAGCTGGTTCACACGGCTACGCTGGTTCATGACGATATCAATGATCATGGCATCGTCCGCCGGGGTAGGGAGACGGTCAACGAACTGTGGGGCCGTACGTTTGCGCTACTCACCGGCGATTACCTGTTTGCCAAAGTCTATGAATTGATGTCTCCCCATAAAGACCTGAACGGGACTCTCGCCGAGGCAACTGTTGCCCTCGTTGAAGGCGAAACGCTGCAAGCGGCTGCGGTCGCCGACGATACGCTGACGCGCGAAACCTACCAGCAGATCGTCGCCAAAAAGACAGCTTCGCTTTTCCGGGCTGCTGCGATGTTGGGCGCTGAGTTGGCCGGTGCCGACCGGCATACTGTCGATGCGCTGGGTGAATACGGCTTCTTCTTAGGGCTGGCTTTCCAGATCGTCGATGATCTCCTGGATTTGACCGGCGATGCCGAATTGATGGGTAAGTCGGCTGGTATCGACCTTGCCCAGGGCAAAGGGGTTGGCGCTGCTATTGCGCATGATTCGGGCAATGGTCATCACTACAGGCCGGAGATGGCCGATCAGGGCGCTGTCGTTGCGATTGCCGATAATCCCGATCCCTATGAGGAGATCAAACGCCGCCTGATAGCCGGGGGGGCGGTCGATGAAGGCCATCAGATGGCCCGTGTGCTGGCGGATCAGGCTCATGATTCGCTGGATAAGCTTCCTCAGAATATCTTTGTCGACGAGCTTCGAAATATCATTACACTGGTCCTCGACCGCGATAAATAATCCAACTGTTACTTGATTCAAAGAGCGCTCGACTGTAAAACGTAGGTCAGGCGCTCTTTGCTCTTTCTGGCACCGCAAGGTATGGTTAATCCCGCTATGTTCTTAGATGAGGTTAAAATCAACGTAAAAGGCGGCAACGGGGGAGCCGGTATTGTGGCCTTCCGTCGCGAGAAATACGTTCCGCACGGCGGCCCCGCCGGTGGTGATGGCGGGAACGGCGGTGATGTCGTCCTGGTGGTGACTTCGCATCTCAGCACCCTGTCGCCGTTCGGCAGGAAAGTCCATTTCAAGGCCGAACGCGGCGAGAATGGCGGCGGGTCGAATATGACCGGTGCATCCGGCCCTGACCTGCTTGTCGATGTCCCGCCGGGCACTGTGGTTCGTGATGCCGAATCTGGCGGCCTGGTCGCCGATCTCACCGAACCGGGGCAGCGCGTCGTCGTTGCGAAAGGTGGACGCGGTGGACGTGGAAATACGCGCTTCAAATCCTCGACCAACCAGGCCCCGCGTATGGCCGAAAAAGGCGAACCGGGTGAGGATCGCTGGCTGATCCTTGAATTGAAGCTCATCGCCGATATCGGGATCATCGGTGTGCCGAATGCCGGGAAATCGACCCTGCTGTCTGTCGTGAGTGCGGCAAAGCCGAAGATCGCCTCTTATCCCTTCACCACGCTGATCCCCAATCTGGGTGTAGTCATTCTCGACGATCAGGAACTGGTTCTGGCTGATATCCCCGGCCTGGTCGAAGGTGCCCATGCCGGGATCGGGCTGGGGCACAGTTTCCTCCGGCACATTCAGCGCACCCGCGTGCTGATCCACCTGCTCGACGGAACCGGCGAAGACCCTATCGGCGATTTCGTCCAGATCAACTCAGAGCTTGCTCTCTTCGACCCCGATCTGGCCGGTAAACCCCAGTTAGTAGCCCTGAACAAAATCGACATGCCCCAGGCGCAGGAGCGCTGGCCGTCGGTCAAAGCCGAACTTGCGAAGCATGGCATCGAAGCTGTGGCGATTTCCGGTCTTACCCGTCAGGGCGTGTCGGAACTGCTTCACGCTGCATTGCAGGTGATCCGGGAGCTTCCCGAACCCGAACCCGCCGAAGAGGTCCCTGTTTTCCGCCCCGAAGATGATGATGAAGCCTTCGAAATCGAGTTCGACGGTGAAGCCTACCGTGTGATCGGTAAGCGCATCGAGCGGGCAGCGGCGATGACCTACTGGGAATACGACGAAGCCGTGCTTCGTTTCCAGCGCATCCTTGAAGCGCTGGGTATCTCCGATGCGCTCGAAGAAGCCGGTGTTGAGCCAGGTGACACCGTGATGATCGGCGATTCCGAACTGGAGTGGTCAGACTAGTGGCCCGGATAGGCGTGTTCGGCGGCACGTTCGACCCTCCTCACATCGGCCACCTGATCCTGGCCGAAGTCGCCCGCGACGCGCTCGATCTCGAATCGGTGCTGTGGGTGGTCACCGCCGATCCGCCGCACAAGCATGGCCTTTCGATTACCCCTGTCTCCCATCGCTTGCAGATGGTCGAACTGGCCGCTGCCGGTCATCCCGCGTTCCATGTCTCGACCGTCGATGTCGGGCGTCCGGGGCCGCATTACTCGGTCGATATGCTGAAAATCCTGTCCGGCCAGTATCCGGGCGATGAACTGGTATTCATCATCGGCGGCGATTCGCTCGCCGATCTCCCGCACTGGCACCAGCCGCGCGAACTGGTCGAAATCGCGAAACTCGCCGTCTTGAATCGCCCCACCGCATCCTTTGACTGGCCCGCCCTCGAATCGGCCATTCCCGGCCTTCGAGATCGCGTTATCGAGTTACATGGCCCGCAGATCACGGTATCCGCCGACGACCTCCGCGAGCGGTTCTATCGGGGGCAGTCGGTTCGGTATCTCGTTCCCGAACCGGTTGTTTCGTATATTCAGGCGAATAATCTCTATTGCTCTGTTAACCTGAATTTTGGACCCTTTGATACTCCCGATCCCATCTCGTAGGGCGGGGCTTGCCCCTGCCCATGCAACCGGAAGACCGGTTGCCGTCGACCGCAGGTCGACCTATCGTTTTGAGCTTGGTGCTTCAGCGCCGGGAATGGATAAGCAGATTATCCAGAATCTAACTTAACAGAGCACTATTTATGAAGCATAAGGTGGATCGTATGCTTGGAATTTCTATCAAACGGGCTGGATTGATAGCGGCAGGCATGGTGCTGTTTTTCCTGGTGGCCTGCAATGAAGCCGAACCCGTGCCGGGGCCGCTGACTCAGACGGTCGCGGCAGCAGGCGAACCGCAGCAGGAATCGGTACCGCCGGTCGGAATCCCCACGCCGACCCGTACACCTGCCCCGGTTTCGCTGGATGAAACCCCTCTTCCCCCGTATGTCGACGAATCGGCGTTGAAGGACATCCGCGCGAACCGCGAACTGCGGGTCGGGATTCTTTACAATTACTACCCGCTTGCCTATCTTGCCGACAACGGCCAGGTCAAAGGCTACGAGGCCGATCTCCTGCGGAAGATCGCCGAGTACTGGGAAGTCGAGATCGAGTTTGTCCAGGTGACGCGCCAGACCCGCTTCCAGATGCTCGCCGCCGGGGAAGTCGATATCATTGCCGGTGCAGTGCCTCATCGCCGTGAGTTTGAACAGTTTGCCGAATTCACCGGTGCGATTTTCTACGGCGGCTATGTCATCGCCGTTCCCAACGATTCCGGGCTTGATATTGCCTCGGCGCTGGTCGGCCCGGTCGCCGTCCTCGATACCGAAGCCCTGGCCGCTACTTCCGATTGGCTCTCCCAGGTGGGTGCTGCCCCGCAGATGCGGGTTGTCGCCGGTATGGACGAGGCGCTCGCGGCCATGAGCGCCGGTGAAATCACTGCGGTGATTGCGCGGCGTGAACGTTTGCTTATGGCGGCTGAGGTGGATGACACCGTCGATCTGTTGGATATCACTTTTCTGGATGAACCCTACGCTTTCGCTGTCCGTCATGGCGATACCGCCCTCCGGGAGTTGATCAACCTGACGCTGGCCGAGATGGTCATCGCCAACGAAGTGGGCCGCGCCTACTCCGCCAATTTCTTCGGCTTGACTGCCGATCATCCTTTCCCGGAGCGTCTTGGCAACCCCGTCTATACCTTTGAGTCATTCCCCGACAGCGTCCTGTCCGGCGATTCTGTCCTCGACCGTATTCGGCGTGGTGATGCTATCCGCATCGCTGGGTTGGAACTCGCCGAAGAACCGGTCACTTTTGACAGCCGCCCGATCTTCGATGGCTACAACCGGGCTGTGATCAACGAGATGGCCCGCCGCTGGAATGTCCCGGTTACCGAATTGGCGAACAGCGCGGGGCAGGCCGGGCTTGATTTGCTGGCCTCCGGTGGAGCCGATCTTGTGATGGGCATTCGCCCCGACCGCCCGTTGATAGGCCGGGTCGCTTTCGGCCCGCCTTACTACCAGGTCGGTCTGCGGCTGATCCATGTTCAGGGTGTGGACATTTCCGGTGTCGAGGCGTTGAATTTCAAGCCGGTGGCCGTGATCGAACCACTTGACATTGGCGAAGATATCATCCGCGATAACAATCTTGAAGCTTCCCGCCCCGAACTCTTCACCGACCGTGAAGATGCTTTCGAGCAGTTGCTGGGCCGGGCGGTCTACGGTGTGATCGGCGATGAATATGCAACGATGCTCATGGTGCAGGCCGATGATCGCATTGTCATGGTCGATGAGCTTTACCGGCCAAAGAACTATGTGATCGCCCTCCCGCGTGACGACGCTGATTTCATCGCTCTGGTCAATTTTACATTGCAAGATATGGCCGGTGACGGCACCCTCGACCGCCTGCGCGAACAGTATTTCGGCCCTTACCGTCCGGAGGGCAGCGAATTCGAACCCCTTCCGGTCGAATTCTGGCCGGGTGATGGGAGCTATCTTGGAGTAGGGGGTTAGCCTTCGCTCTAAAAACCCGGTTCCTGATCGCCCCCTGTGGGGGAGATGTCTCCGTAGGAGACAGAGGGGGTGCTCCGCCACGCACAAAGTCAAGCGCTTCTTGATCGCCCCCAGACTGACCCCATCTGCCCCCTGAAAGAGGGAAGTGGCGAACCGCAGGTTCGACGAAGGGGGCCAGGGAGATGGGCCGGGAACACGACACTTTTGAAAAATTGAAAGATTTTCTCTTGAAACAATCCGGGTTGTACGGGCGCAGCGGGCTGCGCCCGTAGGTCGCCTTTGGCGACCAGTTCGCCAATTTACACGAGGGGAATTTAGGGATGAGGGCCGGATCAAAAATGGCGGCTTTGTATTTTTTCAGTTCCAGACGGGCCTCTCAACGCTGGGTCTCTTATACCGTCAGCCGCAGCGTCACGATCTGTGCCGGTTCTACCTCGAAACGGATTTGCCCCTCGTCGCCGAATTTGAAGATGCTCCCTGTTGGCGTCTCGTCGATCCTGACGACCTCCGCCGTCGTGAATCCCATCGAACTGCTCAACGTGACCGTCTGCACGTCCTGGCTGATGCTGTAACCCCGCACGATCACCCCGTTGCCGTCGTTGGCTTCTTTGACCGAGCTGAGTACGAACGCCGGGTTGTCGACGTTGACCAGGCTGGCCGTTGTGGGCAGCGGCCCTGCATGGATGGTGGTGGTTGCCACTTTGAGCGGGCATTGGAACGCCCAGGCCTGGTACCAGGCCGGTATCGGGTCGTTGTCATGCGGGATGATGCTGTAGGCGAAAGTGTGCTCGCCGCTGCATTGAGCATCCGGCGCTTCGACCGGTTCCTCCTTGTTGACGGCCCGGTTTTGGAGGTCGTCCCGGTTGATCCATCCAACGCTTCTCAATAGTGTCAGGGCGATCTCGACCCCGTTTTCGCCTGATTTTAGCAGGCCAATCTCCGGCAGCCCCCGGTTGGCGAGGGTCAGGCCGGATTCGTCGCCCAGCACGGTCGTAAAAGCGCGCTGCGGAAAGTCCGGGCAGGGCTGTTCGGCCCATTCTCTCGTCGTGCGCGGGTCGGGCAGCGTGATCGGGCGGTTGACGATTTCGAAATGCCCGTCGAAGATTGCCGTGTCGGTCATGATGCCGGTCGGGAAATGCGCTCGCAGCCGGTGATCGCGTGCCCCATTGGTAACGATGACGCTGATGTCCACGCGCGGGACGCCCGCTGCCACCTGGATCAATGTGATGATCGGGACCGGGATGAACTGCGCGGCCAGCGGTTGGCGTCCGGTTCGATCTTCGTTCAGCGTCTGGGGAACGCGGAAAATCTCCAGCACTTCCATCGACTGTGTGACCGGGGTAACCAGTCGCGCGATCTGCAATCTCGTGTTTGTCGCGATTGAGATCAGCGTGTCGCGTTCCGGCGGGCAGGTGTTATAAACGTCTCCCCGGTCGCCGTTGTCGACAAACCGGTTCAGCCCGTTGAAAGACCGCCCGGTGCGTTTGTCGAAAAGCGTCAATGTGCCGTCGAAGGGATTGAGCGTGACGCTTAGGAACTCGTTTTCAATCGTGTTTTCGTCGTCGACGGGTGGCAGTTTGTTGTTTTCTCCCATCGACTGTCGGGCGGCGTAGGTACGGTATCCGTAAGCCGGTATTTCTTCTGCCACAAACCGGATCGTGATGCTGTCCGATGAACGTGAGCGTTTCCGTACATTGGTGATCTCGAAATCGACCGGGCTGCCCAGGTCGTCGTATAGTTCGACCGTCTCCCAGCCATTTGTCGGATGCAGGGCGACTTCTACGGTTCCGGTTGCCGCTGCGCCGGTGCCGTTGAAGACGACGACCGGGATGGCATCTTCGATGCCGAATTCGGCGGTTGCGATCTGGTCGGCGATGTATTGCAGGTTATTGTTGATCAGTTCCTCGGCGATCTGGTCGATCCGGTGATAGCGTGTCTGAACGTCCTTGTATACCGGGTCGATGCTGCTTCCCCGTATCGTTTCGGCTGACTGGTTTTCGAGCAGAATCCGCCAGGCGTATTCGATGATGTTGTTTTGCGATGACAGCGCCGGTGTATCTGACACGTCGTAGTGCTGGCACAGATGCGATGGCCACGCGCTGAACGGTTCCGCCCAGTGTTCGAGCAGCATCTGGGCCTCGTAATTCATCTGCTTGATCCACATCCGGCTGCTCAACGTCCCGCAGTAGATCGGTGTGCGTTGGGAGTTTCTGAACTCGCCGGAGATGATCGGCAGCCCGTTCGCCGATTGCAGCACTTCCTCGATGTATTCCGGCAGGCTGCTGTGAGTGACGGTTGTGGTTCGGAACCGGCTGTTGATATCTTGTAGCAGATGGCCCGTACTGCCGTCGACGGTATTGGCTTCCAGGCAGTTCATCAGCAGATAGACATCCGTTGCCGAAACGTCCTTTAAGCTGTCTCTCGCTTCTGTCAGCGTGGCTTTTAGTTCATCAGAATCGAACGAGAGATGAGAGGCCGTATCGAGACCTTCCCGCAGGTAAATCAGCAGGACCCGGCTTCCGTCCGGCGCTTCCCACCATAACTCCGGTGGCATATCGCCGAGGCCGCTCTGGACGACGGCGCTGTGGATATCGAACCCGTTGAGAATCTGCGGAAGCTGCCCGATCTCTCCGTTTGAATGAACCTGGTAGCTGACCGGCATCCGGGTCGTCGGCTGCGATAACTGCTGGCCCAGCGTCAGGTTGCGAATGATCGCTTCCGGGCTGACCAGGAACGGGTCTGTGGCGATATACCAGGGTCCCATCCAGATGCGGCCCGAATTGACGTAGTGTACTATCTCGGCAGTTTTCTCAGGGCGTACCGACAGGTAATCATGTGCGAGGACAGACTGGCCGTCCAGCAAGAAACTGTGGTAGCTGTTTTCTTGAGCGAGGATGTTGACCATCCGGTCCAGCAAACCTACCAGTCGAACGCGGCCTTGCTCGTGCGTCTGGAGGCCTTCTCTCGGCCAGTGTATATGTGAGATAACATGTAACGAGTAGTGTCGCTTCGACATAGTCGATGTCTCGTGGAATGGGTTACTTCTTGTCCCTTGAACGGGGTAGGGAACGCTTCAATTGTTTGATCGGAATTTTATTGATCCGTCTGCACTTTGGGCATTCGACGGCGTAATAGCTTTCGTCTTCTTTCAGTGAGTCTATCGCGGTCTGAGTCGCCTCTGGATTCAGTGACCAGCTCGTGTGACAGTTGAAACACGTGATTTTTAGCATACCCGGACTTCCTTTTTGTAGCTTCGCTTTACGTGACCGGTTTCACCACCACCGGTTCTTTGTTGCTGTAGTCTGCCAGTGAAGCCAATCCGATGCCCACTAAGATCAGCAGGCCACCTGCAAGTTGTAAGTCACCCGGCATTTCCTTGAGAATAATCGCGGCCAGGATGATCGATCCAATTGGCTCCCCTAAAATGGCTACGGCTACCGGCGTGGCCGAAACATGCCTTACGGCGTAGTTCGCCGCCGAGTGCCCGATCAACTGGGGAATCAGTCCTAACGCAATTAACCATCCTATCGTACTGGTCGAATAGCCGGTCAGTGGTAAAGCGCTGAAAGCGGCCCAACTCAATAATACCACTGCTGCTGTCCCATAGACGATCCACAGGTAGGCAGTGAGTGACAGTCTTTCCCGGTAGCTGCGGCCAATGATCAGGTAGCCAGCCATCAGAATCGCCCCGCTTAACGCAAGCAGGTCTCCGTGAAGCGTCACACCTTGCGAACCCGTTTGATCGGCAAAACCGATTATACTCCCCCCGCAGATCGCCAACCCCAGGCCAAGCCAGGTCTGGCGCGGTGTTTTCTCTTTGAGTATGAGTGGGGAAGCCAGGCCAATCCACAATGGCGTAGTGGTGACAATCGTCACCGAACTGGCTACCGATGTATATTCAAGGGATGTGATCCATGTGGCAAAGTGCAGCGCCAGCAGCACACCACACAGGAGTAGTATCGCCATCCCTCTGGCGTCTAGTGTAGCATAATCCCGCCACCCACGCCCAATGATCATTGGAATCGTCAATACCAGTGTCGCGATCCCCAGCCGGTAACCGGCTATCACCAGTGACGGCGCGCCGTCGGCCTGGGCCAGCCGGACGAACGTCGATGCGGTTGACATCGCCAGGACGCCCACCGCCAGCAGCCCCCAGACTTTGACGTTCTCAAGTTTGTGCATGGACGAATTCGAATATTGTTGACTTCATTTGTCGTGATAGCTACAATCAAAAGTGTTCAAACCGGAAATGAGTCTCTATTTTCAGGCTGAATAACGGATGTTAACGGTATTCATACAGAATTGTGTTGAGACAACTATCTTATCATCTGCTGGGAGAACCGTCAAAACCCGGCGTCTCCCACGCGTTTCTGGTCAATCTTTTGTTTGATGCATACAAGTAGTCTAGGAGGTTTATTCGATGGCCCATGAATGTCCACCACTGCCCTATCCCTATGATGCTCTTGAACCGTATATTGATGAACGGACCATGCAGATTCATCACGATAAGCATCACCAGGGGTACGTAAACAATCTTAATGCAGCCCTTGAAAAGCATCCCGAACTGTTCGAGAAAGACCTTCTCGATCTTTTGAAAGACCTGGATTCCGTTCCCGAAGATATCCGCACCGCTGTTCGCAACAACGGCGGAGGGCATGTAAACCACACAATGTTCTGGCTGGTGATGTCGCAGAATGGCGGCGGAGGTCCCGAAGGCCCTCTCGCCGAAGCAGTCGAAGCCGATTTCGGTAGCTTTGATGCGTTCAAGGCGGAGTTCAGCAGTGCCGCTGCGACCCGTTTTGGCAGCGGTTGGGCCTGGCTGGTTGTTGACTCATCCGGCAGGCTGAGTGTTACCAGCACCGCCAATCAGGATAGCCCGGTTTCGCAGGGATTGACTCCGATCCTCGCCCTCGATGTCTGGGAGCATGCCTATTATCTGAAATACCAGAATATGCGCGGCGATTACATCAGCGCCTGGTGGAATGTCGTCAATTGGCGCGAAGTCGCCGACCGTTTCGCAGCGGCAAAGAAATAGCGCGTTGGGGTAGGCGGGTAAATTAGGTGCATTCATAGTTGGGGGCGCATTGCGTTCGGTCAATCCGTCCCGGTCGCCTGATCCCCACTTGAGCTTGGCGGCTTTAGCCCCGGGATAGAGATTTGATCTGCCCCTATACGTGAATACACCCGGGTAAACCCGGCAGACAGAGTCATCAATCCCTGATTGGTGTATACTGGCTTTCGTGGAACGATGACGTTGTGGATTCTTTCGGAGAGGAGATGCCAGAATGACTCATATTATCACCAGCCTGTGTCTGCGTGATGGGGCATGTGTGGATGTATGCCCGGTTGACTGTATTGTGCCGGGCAAGCCGGAAGCCGAATGGCCCTGGTTCTTCATCGACCCCGACACCTGTATCGACTGCGGCGCTTGCATCCCTGAATGCCCTTATGAAGCGATCTTCATCGAGGATGAAGTGCCGACTGCCTATGTCATGTCGGCGGGGCAGATACGTGTTCCCTGGGATACCAAGAAGGAAGTCGAAGCCGCTGGTGGAGAGACGGT
>DAOUES010000369.1:0-16023 GCA_034430335.1 Anaerolineae bacterium
CGGGGTATCGCTGTGCGCGGCGGTCGAATCGGAGAACAACTTTCCAACCGGCGCCGGACTCGCGTCGTCGGCATCGGCATTCAGCGCGCTGACGGCGGCGGCGTGCGCAGCGCTGGGATTGACGTTATCAGAAAAGGAACTTTCAATCATTGCACGGCTGGGATCGGGTTCGGCTTCGCGGTCGGTGCCCGGCGGGTTCGTCGAATGGTATCCGGGCGAGGATCACGAAAGCTCATTCGCGGAGAGCATCGCACCACCGGATCACTGGGATTTAGTCGACCTGGTGGCGATTGTGGGCCTGGAACACAAAGAGGTCGGATCAAGCGGCGGACATCAAATAGCTAAAACCTCACCGCTACATCAGTCACGAATTGACAATGTACCTCAGAGACTTCAAATCTGTCGAGATGCGATCCTGGAGAGAGACTTCCCCGCGCTGGCAAAGGTTTCGGAGCAGGACACACTGGTCATGCACATGGTGATGATGACATCGGAACCGGAACTGTTCTACTGCCTCCCCCCTACCCTGGCATTGATGCAGGCCGTTCGAGAATGGCGGAACAACGGCCTGCCGGTTTTCTTCACAATCGACGCGGGGCCGAACGTTCACGTGATCACAAACAGCAAACACCGGGAAGAAGTGGAAAGACGGCTCAGGGAAATCGACGGGGTGATCACGGTGCTGGGCGCGACGCCCGGCGGGGGTGTGGAGGTTGTGGGGTAAAAATCTTCTTAGGCCATAACCTGCGGAACAAATCCCGGCGCTGAAGCGCCATTCTGGGCGACCGCGAGGGTCGCCCCTACCACCGACCTCCTTGTATAACAACAACCAAAAATAGTGACGGACAGAACAGAAAGTCGAAAACAAGATTCATAAAACCCTGCCCTGAACTGAAATACCATTGCTGAGGGCCGGGGACGACGGTTATAATCAGGCTACTCTCTATAGAGACAGTTATAAAACGGTCGCCAGAACAAAGAGACGACTGAAAGGCATCTGACACTTATGGCAATCGGAATGAGTACAGGACTGGCGATCCTGGCATTTGTTATCATCGTCGGGCCGCTGATCTTCTTCCACGAACTGGGACATTTCATCGCCGCCCGGCTGTTTGGCATCACCGTCGAGGAATTCGGGATCGGGTTCCCGCCCCGGATGCTGACGCTGTTCGAGCGGAAGGGCACGAAGTACACATTGAACTGGCTGCCGCTGGGCGGTTTCATGCGACCGGCGGGCGAAAACGATCCGAATATCCAGGGCGGCCTGGCGGCTGCATCACGCATTGCGCGGTTCAGCGTGCTGGCGGCGGGGCCGGCAACGAATATCGTGATTGCGTTCCTGCTGCTGGCGATCATGTTCATGACCGGGGCACCGGAACAGCAGCCGGGCGTGCTCGTCACCGACATCGTACCGGACAGCCCGGCGGCGATGGCCGGGATGGAAGCGGGCGACATCATCATGGCGATCAACGATGTCGAGATCGGGCAGTCAAACGGCCCGTCGGATGTGATCTACGAGAACCTGGGCACGCCGATCACGATTACGGTCAAGCGAAACGAAGCGCTGGTCGATCTGACCGTCACACCACGCACCGAATGGCCGGAAGACCAGGGACCGACCGGGTTTGCCTACACAACGATCTTCGAAATGACGCGCTACGGGCCATTTGCGGCGATTGGCCGGACGCTGACGGAAATCGGGCAGTACGTCAAGACATTCATCCAGCTTCCGGCGATGATCATCCAGCAGCAAATACCAACACGCTACCTGCGGCCCGTCAGCGTGGTCGGCATCAGCCAGTTGGGTGGACAGGAAATCGAGACTTCAATCGAACTGAGCCAGGCATGGCCGATCCTGAACTTCGCAGCATTGATCAGCCTGGCGCTGGGGATCACCAACCTGCTGCCGATCCCGGCGCTGGACGGTGGCCGGATATTCTTCATCATCGTCGAGATGATACGCGGGAAGCGAATCGACCACGAGCGGGAGTCGCTCGTGCATTTCGTGGGATTCGCGCTGTTGATCGCGGCGATGCTGGTGTTCGTATACCTTGACATTGTCGATCCATTGTTCCAATGAACCAGATTGACGGATTCGGCGAGGCGTTTGAGGCGCTGATAGAGAACCTAATCGATGAGGCCGCACCGCTGCGGGCAGCCCTGCTATACCGGCTTTCGGAACCCACACAGGAAGACCTCGAAAAACTCAGAGCGGTGTGGGGGAGTGTGCCGCTCGAACGGAGACGACTGCTGCTCTCAAGAATGGTGGAAGCCAGCGAGACAGCCTACGACTTCAATTTCTCGACGGTTGCCCACTTCGCACTGGACGACGAAGACTACCAGGTACGACAATCGGCAGTGGAGGCGTTATGGGAAGACGAACAACCCACGACGATGCGGCGGCTTTTGAGAATCCTGGAACTGGACGCATCGGCACCGGTGCGGGCTGCCGCAGCCACGTCGCTGGGACGGTTCATCCTGGCGGGAGAACTAGGAACGCTGGCAAAACGCCTTCAAAATGACGTAGAAGAAGCCTTACTCGAAATCTGCCTGGCAGGTGACGAAGAACTCGAAGTGCTGTGCCGGGCACTGGAAAGCATGGCCTATTCAGAACGCGAGGAAGTAGCCGAACTGATCAAAGAGGCACTGACCCACGATCACGTCAAAATGCAGGCAAGCGCGATCTTCGCGATGGGACGCAATGCCGACGAACGCTGGGGAATGGATATTCTCAGGGCGCTAAAGCACCCGGTGCCGGAAATCCGCTTCGAGGCCAGCCGCGCAGCCGGTGAACTGATGCTGGCCGACGCGGTGCCGATACTGATCAGGTTTCTGGAAGACCCGGATAGAGAAATCAAGCACGCAGCGATCTGGTCGCTGGGTGAAATCGGGGGTCGGGCCGCCCAGCAAGCGCTTTTCGAACTCTCGAAGAACGAGACCGATGATGATATACTGGAAACCATCGAGGACGCGATGAACATGGCGGCGCTCGGCTCCGGGGAGTTCGTTACGTATGTGTTCACCGATCCAGAGCACGAGGGTTTCGACGACATCGACACCGACCCAGACCCATTCATGTTCGAAGACGACTTCGACGATTGAGGCCATCTCTACCCGGAAACGGCATCGCCATGCCCTTTATAGTTTTCGATTCTGTGCGTGATGGGGCACCCCCTCCAGGCGACTGCGTCGTCCCATCGTTAACCAGACTTCGTCTGATTAACGGGAGTTTTGCCTTCGTCAAAATATCCGTCCCCCTCTGTCGCTACGCGACATCTCTCCCAAACCTGGGGGCGATCAGGGATGGCTTTGTTTGTTATGGTTACAAATTGTGGTAGTCTCCCATTCTCGTGTTGATACACGAACGTTGAATGGGTGGGGACAGGCCCCGCCCCTGTGAGACGGTTTGATTAAATGCTGAAGGACCTGGTTTACAGAATACTCAGTGCCATTATCCTGATATCTGGCCTGCTGTTTCTGCTCCCGCAGAAGGCGGCGGCGCAGGATGGCATGCTGAATGACATCGCGCAGCAGGTCAGCTACCGGTACGGCGACAGCATGACGTTCCGCGTGGAGGCGAGCGCCGAGTCGACGATATCGGGCGCACGGCTGACCGTCGAAGTGGCGAACCGCGCAGGCGTCTACAGCGAAACAGTACCGATCACGCCAGGACAGACGGTCACCGTATCGCATACGGTCAGCGTCGAGGTGATCGACCTGCCGCCGTTTGGCGAGATCATCTATCACTGGGATTTCATGGATCAGACAGGGCGAGAGTACAGCGGCCCGACCGGTTCGATCTGGTACCAGGATACGAGCATACCCTGGACATGGGTCACACAGCAGGACGGCGCGGTGACCGTCTACACGAACAGCCAGACGGCAGAGGTAAGCCAGGCAGCATTAGAAATCAGCCTGGCAGCAATTGCCAGCAACGTCCAGACGCTCGGCGTGAACAACATCGACAACCTGCGCGTGTACGTCTACCCAGGGCTTGCATCACTGGCAAACAGCCTGCGACTGCACGGGCTGATCGTCGAGGACCGGGTCGCGGCGGCAGCATACCCGGATCAACAGACGGTGATCGTCGCCGCCGAGGGCGGGGCGGATCAACTGGAAACGCTGCAACGCGACCTGCCCCACATGATCACCCACGTGATGATCGGCAGGGCAGCCGGAGCACATGTGGACAGCATCCCCGGCTGGTTCAACGAAGGGCTGGCACTGAACAGTGCGCCAGAAGCCGACCCGACACTTGAAGATACACTGTACGACGCCCTCCGGGAAGAAGGATTGATCCCATTGGAGCAACTGTGTGCGCCGTCATTCACGGGTTTCGATCACCAGGAGGCGACGCTGGCTTACGCGGAAAGCGCAAGCGTGATGGCCTTCGTCAGCAACCGGTACGGCCCATCTGCCGTACACAAACTGATGAGCGGCACCGCCAGCGGCCTTTCGTGCCAGGACGCGGTAGCAGGCTCGATGGGAGTTTCTTTGGCAGAGCTTGAGAGTCAATGGCATAATGACTTGCTCAGTCAGGCCGCCCGTTTGCCCCAGGAGGAGGCGTCGCTGTGGCCATGGGTGGCGGTGATTATCGCAAGTTTCGTTCTGGCAATGCTGTTCATCGCGCCACAGCCGACAGCCGACAGCGAGGAACGAGAACCTTTCGAGTCAGAAGTGTATCAATAACGAGATTTTGCATGCCTGAAGAATCGTCCGAGCAAACCAACCAAAGGCTGCACGCGGTCATTCATGGCCGCGTACAGGGGGTCAACTTCCGGGCTTATACAGCGCAGCAGGCAAACGCACTGGGCCTGACAGGATGGATCAGAAACCTGCCCGACGGAGCCGTAGAAACGGTCGCCGAAGGGCCAAAGGAACAACTCAAAAAGTACGAAGCATACCTGCATATCGGCTCACCGTATGCGGTGGTCATGGATGTGACGGCTACTTATGAAACGGCAATAAACCAGTTCAATGATTTCCGCGTGCGCTTCCTATAGCGTTTATGTCAAATACACAACAAGAAATCCCTTATGAATGAAAATCCCGAACGCCGCGCCTGGCGTATCTCAGTAGGTGCTTTCACCGTTTTCCTGTTCATCTGCGCTGCCGCCGGATACTGGTTGTACTGGTATCTCTTCGAGTCGTCAGTGACGATGAACGTCAACCTGACGGCGGCCAGGGGAACGGTGCGCGTTACCAGCCCCAACACCCAGGAAGAAATAGCCGTCTCCGACCGGCGCGACAAGCTCGACACAGGGGTAGAGATCAAAACCGACAGCACTTCGCAGGCGCTGCTCACGTTTATCGATCCACGCACCGACGAGACGGTCGCGTCGGTGGTCATCCCGCATGATGGACAACTTTCGCTGCAAAGCGCGTCAGCGCCCCGGTTCGGATTGAATCAAGATGATTATGTGATCGCATTTTCAAGCAGCCTGGGCCGCCACGAGATTCTGCTCGCCCCGGACACACCACGCGAGGTCGATTTCACGGTCGAATCCCCGCATGCCTGCGTTACGATGTCAGAAAGCGGGCAGTACGTGGTGAATATCACCGATCAAAATACGCTGGTGACGACTATCGAGGGCCGGGCCGAGGTGCTTGCGCTCAATTCGGGCGAGAAAAAGATCGTTCGCACGAACCACCGGACAATCGTCGACCCGACGGAATCAACACTGACGCTGCTGGAGTCGGAACGATCACTGCTGGTCAACGGGAGATTCACCGACCGGGTCGAGGTCGGTTGGGAAACCTATATCGACGGAGAACCTGCCGGGACGATCAAAGACGTGCTGATCGATGGGCGGCGGGCGATCCTGCTCGACCATTCACAGGCCCACTGGCCGGGTCTCCAGCTCGATCACAGCGAAATGGGCGTTCGCCAGTACCCAAGAGCAAGCGTCAAGGAATACAGCTCGATTGAACTGCGGGCGACGTTCTACGTCGAGGAACAGTCGCTGTCAACCTGCGGGGTCGAGGGCAGCGAGTGCCCGATGATGATCCGACTGCTGTATACCGATATGCACGGCGAATCACGTGAATTAATCTGGGGGTTCTATTCATACATGGCACCCGGCATCGACTACCCACTGCGATGCGCGACATGCGCCGGGGAACATATGCGGATCAATATCAACAGTTGGTACACCTTCAGAACCGGCAACCTGCTCTCGGTGCTGCCGGAGGACCAGCAGCCCTCGATCATCCGGCAGATGTGGTTCTACGCTTCGGGCCACGCATATAAAGTCTACGTTTCGGAAATGGATTTGCTCGTCGCGGAGTGATTTTGTCCGATCCCCAGGGCTAACCATCTATCCGTAAATTCACTATTTTTCGATCCGGCCCTCACCCCTAAATCCCCTCTCCCTCATGGCGAGGGGACTTAAGACCCTGATTTTGCCTGTATCTGGAAAATGCGGTGCTATTTCTTCACAACCATTAAGGAACCTATACCGATCAGGACGATCACCCCCAGCTTATCGCTCAAGCGAGAAGCTGTCCCCCTTAGCAAGGGGGACGGCATATCTTTAGATGTGTAGATGTTGATCAGGCGAGGCGCGAGGCGACTGCCGCGACAATCGGGGTTGGCCGACCGTCTTCGGTGCGCCAGACGTGATCGATCGACCCACCGGCTGACGAGATCGTCTCGGCGAACGCCGCCCCTATCCCCGGCTCGGTTTGCAGGTGACGATAATACTGGAGATACTGGCTTCCCTTTTGATGCAGCCCGACACCGGGCGATGGACTGCTGAACCCGGTGATCATCAACAGTTTGTCGGCCCACCCGTCAAGATAACGCTGATAGGACAACCCACCTTCGGACGTAAACAGGTCAGCTTCGCTGCGCCAGTAACAGCGGCAGCCGATCCAATCGGCGTGGCGAACGGCACCTTCGGCACCCTCCAAAAACGCTTCATCGTCAAAACGGATGCCTGAAATCGACGGGCCGGGATAGAGCGCGGGCCAGCCGAAACGCCCTTCGGGGAACTGCGGGCGGAGCAGGCCGACCACTTCGAGGAACCACTGGCCGAACTCGCGGCCATTCTGCCAGGTTACACCATAGCCCTGGGCGGTGAGGTTCGGCGAATCGTGCACCTCGAAATAGCGCACACCCTGCGAATAGAATCGCCAGATATGGTTATCGACGATATCGGCGAAACGCGCCGCCGAAACCGGCCCGCCGCTCAGATCGGCGGATAGCTGGACGACGATCAGCATGTCACGTTTGATCTGGCGGGCGCGGGTAACATCCTCGCTGGGATGGTTGGTGGTCATCTTGATGGCTTCAACACGGGCCGCCCTGACGACTTCCCAATCGGCATCTTCCATCGGCCCACCCTGGCGAGCGACTATACCGACAAGCGCTTTGTCGTAGGTCCAGGTCTCATCGTATCGAAAGTGCGCGGTCCGTTCGGCGGTCTTTTTTACCAGGTAGGGCGTCGGATCGATGATATCGTGGGGGAAATTGGTTTCACCGGAGGCGGTCGCCCCTTCTTTCTTGAGCGTCAGGTGAAGGTGGCTGCCCGACGAGTTGCCGGTGCTGTCGGCGAGGCCGATCATATCACCGGCTTTGACATTCTGGCCGGAATGGACGAGCGCCTGGTTGAGATGCGCATAGATCGTCTTGTAGCCATCGCGGTGGCGAATCCTGACGTGAATGCCGTACGGCTCGCCGCCGGTGCCGTTGTGAACGCGGTAGACTTCACCATCGGCGCAGGCATAGACAAAGCTGTTCATCGGGGCACGGATATCAAGCCCTTCATGGCCGGGCAGCCCCCACCGGCTGTAGAGATCGGGGTTGGCGGCAAAGGGCTGGGTGATCGACTGGTAGTCGGTAGGCCAGATCAACGAAAAATCGGCGGCGGTGATTTCTGACGCGGGCCGGGGATCGGCGTCACCGTAGCAGCGATTGTCGGCGATGCGACCGGCGAGGATCGTATGTAACTGTAACGGGTTTGTTACATCGACAACATCGAGCGGCACCTGTGGGGCGTTCCCGGCAAACCATTCTCCGACCGGATCGTAATCGGGATATGCGCCCGGCACGTCGACGACCGTGATCACCTGATCGGGGCGATGGAAATCCGCAGCGTTTTCGGGCCTGGGCGTCACCGATACGTGGAAATGCAGCGCATAATCCCTGACCGCCTGCACCCACTCCCAATAATCCTGCGCCGGCAGTAAAATGATCTGATGCCTGGGGCCATCGACCATATCCGATCACCCTTCTTCAACAGAGATAGATTTTCGACTGTTAAGCACAACCGGGCAGCATCACAGAACATCGTGGTTCCCTGCCCTTACCCCTAAATGCCCCTCGTGTGAATTGGCTCACCAATTTACAGAAGCGCTCGGCTTTGGGCGTGAAGGCCGCCCCCCTCTGTCGCTGCGCGACATCTCCCCCCGCTGGGGGGCGATCGGGTTGGCGCAGACTGAGACGACTACCACTGGAAGACCATCGTGACACCGTCACGGCCAAAGGTCAAAACGTCACCGTTGACCAGTTCCTGGCGGCCCCCCTGGGCCAGACGCCGACCGTTGACATAGGTGCCGTTCATGCTTTCCAAATCCCAGACGATATAGACACCATCACGCTCCAGGATACGCGCATGGGAGCGCGAACTGCGCTTTTTAACATCGAGCGGCGTCAGGTCAATATCGACAAAGATTCCGCGCTGGTGATCGTCGCGCCCGATCAGTATATTGCTGGTCGCCAATTCGAAAACTTCACCCGATTGATCGACCAGAGCCGGGCAGGGCTGCTCCCCGGCGAGGCGATAGGGAACCGGCCCAGGAGCCAAGTCTTCATCAAGAAGAGAACCGACATCCTGATACGACCCACCTTCCGACATCGGCGTGATCAGCGGGCCGTCAATCGACGGGTATTCGACGCCAACTTCTTCGGCATAGCCCACGCCCAACTCTTCGACATCGGGGGGAACGGCTGACGGCGTACCGACGGACGTCCCGTAATCGTCAATGCCGGAAGGGACGTCACCGGCAAAGACGGCATCCTGCCGGGCAATCTGCTCTTCGCGGGGCTGAATGGCAATTCTCTGTTCAAAGTCGACCGACCAGCCGCCGCTGGCGTCGACCGCCGAGCGAAGCGCATCGGCCAGATCGCCGGCCCTGGCGAAGCGGTCTTCGGGGCGCTTTGCCATTGCCTTCGAGACCACCGCGTCGACCGCCGGTGGAACGGTGGGGTTGTATTCGAGCAGAGATGGCACCGGGTGCTGGATGTGCATCAATATCTGGACGATGGGCGTATCAGCCGAATAGGGAACATGCCCGGTGATCGTCTCGAAGAGAGTGACGCCCAGCGCGTAGACATCGACCTGGGGGGTGACCTGCCCCGGCATCGACTGCTCAGGGGCCATATATGCAGGCGTACCGACAATACCGCTGCCGGTCAACTGGGCACTGCGGTCGCGCAGCTTGGCGGTGCCGAAGTCCATCAGGTAGGCGTTCCCGGCGGCGTCGAGCATCACATTGCTGGGTTTGAGATCACGGTGAATGATGTTACGGGCATGGGCGTGATCAAGCGCGTCGGCGACCTGGGAGACGATCCTGACCGTCAATTCAGTCGAAACAGGCCCTTCCTGGCAGCGCTCACGAAGCGTACCCCCGTCAATATAGCGCATGACAATATAGGGGACTCCGTCCTGCTCGCCGAAATCGTAGACCGGGAGAATATGGATATGCTCCAGGCGAGCGGCGACTTCGGCTTCCTGGCGAAAGCGAATCATGAAGGTATCGTCGTGTAAGAAGCTGCTAGGCAAGACTTTGATGGCAACCACACGGTTGACAGCGGTTTGAATACCGCGATAAACCGTCGCCATGCCGCCTTTTCCGATGACCGTCTCTATCTGGTATGCACCAAGCTGCTTACCCACAAGGGGGTCTTCTGGCATATCTCTTCTCCCAAAAACGGGACTCGTTATTCATCACCTGTTATAACACAGTATGCCTAACGATAAAAGTACGAAACCGGCCCGGCGGCGGGGTATTTGGGAGCCGTATGCAGGAATAGATCGCTGCATTCCGGCGCTGAAACACCGGGCTAAAGTGGGGATCGGGCAACCAGGATAGAGCTGCCGATGCAAAACACACCCAACCATGAATGCGCCGATACAGAGTCGGACTGTTGCCGCTCCTACCTCCGCACTGTATAATGTCGCAAGCCGGATACCGAATGCAGGAGGCAAGCGTGCCAGTTAACCTAGGGCTTGACTTTCAACAATTAAGTGGAACACTGATCGCGATTATTTCGATACTCTCAGCGATTGGGATCGCGGTCTGGATCGCGCTGACGATATGGACCTTCCGGGATATGAAAGCCCGGTCACGGGACACCTTCGGACAGATACTGGCAGCGCTGGTCGTGGCCGTGTTGAGCATTCCCGGTTTCCTGGTCTACCTGATCCTGCGGCCTCGCGAGACGCTGGCCGAACAATACGAGCGGGCGCTCGAAGAAGAAGCGCTGCTGCAAGAGATCGAGAACCGGCTGGTTTGCCCCGGCTGCGGGCACGCGACGAAAGACAACTGGCGCATCTGCCCTTACTGCCACACAAAGTTAAAGAAAGAGTGCACCAACTGCGGCGAACTGCTCGACCTGCCCTGGAAAATCTGCCCTTACTGCGAAATCCCACAGATGGAAGAGAGCCGCCCAGCGAGGCATCAGAGGCCGCAGCCGTATGTGCCGAGTTTCGACGATATGGGGGGAGAGTAGTAGGGATATTATTAACGTCCCCCTCTGTCTCCTGCGGAGACATCTCCCCCACAGGGGGCGAGTGGGTTGGCGCAGTCAGATATGGCGGCTTAAAACTCGATCATCAATTAGAAAACGCGCAACGAAAAACCGGGTGCCGTCAAGAGAAACGGCACCCGGTTTTTGATTCTATCGAGTATGGAGACAGCCTTACCGGCTGAGATTGGTGAAGGCATCCAGGCCGGGATAGACGGCGCTGTCGCCGAGGCTTTCCTCGATGCGCAGGAGCTGGTTGTACTTGGCAACGCGGTCGCTGCGGGCAGGCGCGCCGGTCTTGATCTGCCCGGCGTTGAGGGCAACGGCAAGGTCGGCAATGGTCGAGTCTTCCGTTTCGCCGCTGCGATGGGAGATCACCGCCGTCCAGTGGTGGCGCTGGGCAAGTTCGACAGCAGCAATTGATTCGGTCAGCGAGCCGATCTGGTTGACCTTTGTCAGCAGCGAGTTGCAAGCCTTCAGCGAGATGGCCTTCTTAACACGCTCGACGTTGGTCACCAGCAGGTCATCACCGACGATCTGGATTTTGTCACCCAGTTTTTCCTGCATCAGGACGAAGGAATCCCAGTCGTCTTCGGCGAAGCCGTCTTCAATCGAGATGATGGGGTACTTTTCGACCCAATCGGCATAGAAATCGACCATCTCGGCACCGGTCAGCTTGCGGCCTTCGGTCTTGAGGTCGTAAAGACCATCCTCGTAGATTTCGCTGGCAGCGGGGTCGAGGGCGATCATGATCTGCTCACCGGCTTTGTAACCAGCCTCGGCAATCCCCTTTAGGATTACTTCAATGGCGGCGGCGTTGGTCGGCAGGCTGGGGGCGAAGCCGCCCTCGTCGCCAACCGTCGTGCGGTGGCCCTCGGCCTTCAGAACGCGCTTCAGGCCCTGGTAGACCTCGGCGCACCAGCGCAGCGCTTCTGCGAAGCTAGACGCACCCACAGGCATGATCATGAACTCCTGCAGGTCGGTGCTGTTGGCGGCATGCTTGCCACCGTTGAGAATGTTCATCATCGGGACGGGGAGCACATGCGCATGGACACCGCCGAGGTACTGGTAAAGTGGCAGGCCGCAGCTATCGGCGGAGGCTTTGGCGACGGCAAGCGAAGCACCCAGGATCGCGTTCGCGCCGAGGTTCTCCTTGTTGGGCGTTCCGTCCAACTCATCAACGAGCAGGGTGTCGATGCCGATCTGGTCGGTCGATTCCATGCCGATCAGCGCCTCGGCAATCGGGCCGTTGACGTTGGCAACGGCTTTCAGAACACCTTTGCCGCCATAGCGATTCTTGTCGCCATCGCGCAGCTCCAACGCCTCGTGGACGCCCGTCGACGCGCCGGATGGCACAATCGCCTGGCCTACCGAGCCATCAATCAGAAAAACCTCAACTTCTACAGTCGGGTTGCCACGAGAGTCGAGAACTTCGCGCCCGTGGACATATTCAATAACGGCCATTGGATTCAACTTCCTTTCAAAAAATCATAATGGGAGACTGAAACGACAGTCACACCGATTTGGTTGATCGATTTTGCCCGGTGCTTTGAAAGGTGAGTTTCTGTATTTATCATTGGTCGATAGGGCGACCGCAAGGGTCGCCCCTACACCCCGGTTCTTAACCGGAGACAGTCATACAGCTTCCTACCTGACTGGCACCAGGTTTACAGCACAAGCCCATCGCTGCCGCACAAATGATATTCCAACAGGCGGTGTGAGACAAGTATTTATACGAAATCGGCGAGTAGTGGGGCGACTGCCATGTACCCCCCTACTCCGGGAACATTGACCCGGCAGATTGTGGTAAGCTACAATCGAAACAAACGAACGACAACTGTGGAGCACACTGAAACCAGGCTATGACCGGACAGAAAGAACGCATCATCGTCGGGATGAGCGGCGGCGTCGACAGCGCGGTCAGCGCCGCGCTGCTCGTCGAGCAGGGTTACGATGTCATCGGCGTGATGCTTCAACTGTGGCGCGACAGCGACACAAACGGGAGGTCGTCGGAACATCACGAAGCGATCAACGAACATATCCGGGATTTGAAGCAGATCACCCAACAGATCGGCATTCCGCTGGAAATCATCAATGCACGCGATCTGTTCTTGAGGAGGGTGGTCGAGCCATTCGTCTGTGGCTACGAACGGGGGATCACCCCCAACCCCTGTCTGACCTGCAACCCGCAGTTGAAGTTCGAGCGGCTACTGGAAGAAGCCCGGTTCTGGGGCGCGGCAAAAGTCGCGACCGGGCACTATGCGCGAATACGACCCAACGAAAACGGCAGCGTCAGCCTGTGCAAAGGACGCGACCCGCACAAGGATCAGAGCTACGTTCTGGCGCTGATCCCCCAGGAGATGCTTCGAAAAGTGGCGCTGCCGCTGGGCGAATACACCAAGGACGAGGTCAGAGAATACGCGCGGCAGCACGGGATACAGGTCGCCGGGAAAACCGAGAGCCAGGATTTGTGCTTCATCGCCGATGGGAACTACCGGGAATTCTTGAGGTCAAAAGGCATCAAAAACAGCCGCCCCGGACCGATCAGGCTAAACAGCGGAGAGATCATCGGGGAGCACACCGGGCTGCCGGATTACACGATCGGGCAGCGAAAAGGGATCGGGATCGCCTGGGCCGAGCCGCTGTACGTGATCGCAAAAGACATCGGGACCAACTCGCTAATCGTCGGGATCCGCAGCGAACTGGGAAGCACCTCGATCACCGTCAGGGATGTAAACTGGATATCCGGTTCGCCGCCGGACAACACAATGCGCGTCGAGGTCAAGATCAGATACAAGGCCGAACCCACTCTGGCCTCAGTTGTGCCGGTTGGATACAACCGGGCCGACGTGCGGCTGGAACACCCCCTGGACGCCATCACACCCGGACAGGGCGCGGTCTTCTACCAGGGTGAGGTGGTCATCGGCGGCGGGATCATCGCGGGGAGTGGCTGATCACCCCACTGTAAAACCTTTTTCGATCCGGCCCTCACCCCTAAATCCCCTCTCCCTCATGGCGAGGGGACTTAAACCCCTGATTGGAAAATGCAAAGTTATTCTAAGGCGCACCCATCAGGCGGGCGATGGGTTCACCCCAGATCAGGAAGAGCAGCGCGGCGGTGACTATCGCCGGGCCATAGGGCATCGCCATATGGGAGCGAACCTCACGTTTGACGAATGGGCTGATCAAAACATAGAGAATGGCAAAAAGCGCACCCAGCAGGATCATCAAAATGAGCATAAAAATAACACGGGGGTAGCCGACAACCAACCCGCAGTAGGTAGCAAGGGTCACATCGCCAAAACCGAAGGCCACTTCGTCGACGGGAGTGATCGCCCGGCGGTTCACGAGGCCAAGATAAACCTGCCCCAACAGGTAAATCCCCATGACGGCGATCTGGGCAATTGCATAACCGGCAAAGGGTTCGCGGAAGTTGCCAAAGCGACCACCAATAAAGACCTCGATCAGCGTGATGACAAAGGCCGGTAACATCAAAACGTTGAGCACCAGTTTGGTTTCGATATCGATCACGGCGATGAGGGTGAAGATCGCAGTGTAGAACAGGAAGATCGCAAAGAGCAGCGTCGTTCCTTCTCGCTGCCACAGGTAGACCGACATCGCGGCGAGGAACAGTTCAACCAAAATGGCGCGGAGAGTCGGCCCCCACCAGCGGGATTTAGACGGCTCACCGGGAGACGTTACCGGCTCAGACTCATCAGCCGATTCTTCGCTGCCTTCCGGCTGATCAGGCTGCACCGCGTATTGAGGCAGCCAACCGGCAAGCCAGTTCACCAACAAACCGAGGGCCAATCCACCAACTGCCGCGATCAAGTATCCGAGTGCCATAGGCTGTGTTTCCTTCAATCATGATCAGAATGAGCTAAAGAGCATTATAACCGATTGCTACCAAAACCGGGGCATGATACACTGTCAAACATACAGGGTCTACCACATTTCACAAACCCATTATAGTTAAGCGTGGTATACCATCGATCATCCCGAAGCTCCCAGGTTGGGGGAAAATCGTGCCACAAGAATTATCAGCGCAAGACATTACGAGCGAACGGCAAGACTATCTCAAGATGGTCTTTCACCTGCAATACACCGAAAACCCGGTGCGGACGACGACAATCGCACGCGCGCTGGGCGTCGAACCGGCTTCGGTCACCGGCGTGATCAAACGGCTGGCCGAACTCAATCTGCTGGACTACCGGCCCTACAAAGGGGTTTCACTTACCGAGCAGGGCGAGAAGATCGCGCTGGAAATCGTCCGCAGCCACCGCCTGATCGAGCTTTTCCTGGTCGAATCACTAGGCTACAGTTGGGACGAAGTGCATGAAGAAGCCGAACGGCTCGAGCATGTCGTATCGCCGCGCTTCGTCGAGAGAATCGACAGAGTTATGGGCCATCCCGAGATCGATCCACATGGCGAACCCATCCCGACCGAAGACGGGACTATCAAACCGCCCAGCGGCGTCCGGCTGACAGAGGTCGAAACGGGAACGGTCGGGAACATTTGCCGGGTAGACGACGACGATCCCGATCTACTGCGATACCTGGCAACGCTCGATATCGAGCCGGGAAAGCAGATCGAGATCGTCAAACACGAGCCATATGGCGGGCCGTTGAGCATCATCGTCGGAGGCGACAGCGATTACCTGTTGGGAATCGAAGCCGCCAAACACGTTTATATCGACATGGACGCCGATTAAGCGGTTATTCCAGGTTCTCTTTCCCGGCGCTATTGAAGATTTACAAAATAGTGAGGCAATAGAAGGCGACATTGGCAACTGTGTTCCAGTTGCTATCACCCCCTCCCAGCAGCCGCAAAACGGCTGCCCCCTCCCCCCTCAAGGCGGAGGGAACAGAACCGCATGGTGTTTTGTGCGGAATTCGATTACCTCATTAATCTGTTAAAGAGCAAAAGCACCGGGCTAAAATCGGTGCGCCTGCCTGAGATCGGCCTGCGGTCGTTCAGCCTCGTCCTCACGAGATAGGACCCAAAAAGGAGCAGCTTATGCAAGCTGCTCCAATCGATTCGACAACACCGTGACCTACCGGTTAGTCGGCGGCATCATAACCGGGGCCGCTCTCGAAGAAATCGTAGTTTGGCCGAATATCGACGGTCAGGTCAACCGTCTCTCCACCAGCGGCTTCGACTTCCTTCTTGGTATCCCAGGGAACACGTATCTGCCCCGCCGACATGACATAGGCAGTCGGCACTTCATCCTCGATGAAGATCGCTTCATAAGGGCATTCAGGGATGCAAGCGC
>DAOUES010000370.1:0-36984 GCA_034430335.1 Anaerolineae bacterium
AGTGAAGTAAGAAAGGTTGAGTGATGAATATCCTGGTGCTGCATGGGCCTAACCTGAACCTGCTGGGAACGCGCGAGCCGGAAGTCTACGGCTCGATGACGCTGGACGATATCAATGCCCGGCTCGAAGAAACCGCCGCCGCGAACGATGTGACACTGCGCATCCTCCAGAGCAACCATGAAGGGGCTTTGATCGATGCGCTGCACGGGGCGCGGGGCTGGGCCGACGGCCTGATCATCAACCCCGGCGGCTATACACATACGAGCGTCGCGCTGCGGGATGCGATCAGCGCGGTCGAAATCCCGGCAATCGAGGTTCACCTTTCGAATATATTTGCACGCGAACCGTTCCGGCACCACTCGTACATTTCGCCGGTCTGCCTGGGGGTGATCAGCGGGCTGGGGTGGATGGGGTATCAATTGGCGCTGGAGCGTCTGCTCTCCGAAAGTGACTGATCGCCGGTGACGACCGTTTTTTCATAACAAAAACCTAAGACTTCATTGTATTCGGGCGAAGCTGTTGTACGATAGAAGTAATCCTTTCCGAAGGCTGATTCAAGCTGGAGGGTATGACACACAGGACCGGTGGCCGTCGGCAGGCATTATTGACTTTTTTTAAGGGTCATGGGGAATGGAGTATCGTGCAATGGGCAACTATGGGAACTATTATGAAGAATCGCCGGAAGGACATAATGGCGATCTGTTGAACGGCGTCAGGGAATCATCTGCGGCGGATAGTGAGAAGGCCCGGCTGGATGAGGCTTTAAAAAAACATGTGGCAGAATTGCACCAACCCACTCAACAGTTACATCTATCCGATCTCTCGCAGGTGCTGGGCGTGGCAGGGTCGGCTTTTGGCGTCCGGCCTGGAATTGCATCGTTATACACGCTGCTGCCTGCGTCGATGTCCGCCGAAGATATTCCGCTGAGTTCACCTCTCTGGCGGATCGAACTGCACGGCCTGCCATCGGGGAATGGCCCGCTGGGGTTTGATATTGTGGGTGATGTCGTCGTTGGGCGAGGTGAGTCCGGCGTTGACCTCGATCTGGAGCCATATAACGGGTCGGCTCTTGGCGTTTCGCGCCGCCACGCCATGCTGAGGCCAACGGCCAACGGCCTGTTTGTCCTCGACCTGGGCAGCACCAACGGGACGATGATCAATGCGCTGCCGCTGGGGCCGGGGATGACCCGCGCCCTTGCCCACGATGATGCCCTGTCGTTTGGAACCCTGTCCTGCACGGTGAAGATCATCAGCAGCCCGGCGCTGCGAGCAGGCGCTGCGGGAGATCGTGTCCAGGGCTGACACCGTTCGATTTACTGCGAAGTTACTGATCTTGCGACTGCTGGAAGTATTCGGGGCCAATTCGACCGCCGGAGCCTGATTTCGGCAGGATGAACGAGAACGCGCTCCCCTCACCCAGTTTACTTTCAACCCAGACGCGCCCGTGATGTTTTTCGATGATCTCCCTGACGATGGATAACCCCAGGCCGGTGCCGCCATATTGACGGGTCATACTGCCGTCGATCTGGTAGAAACGCCGCCAGATTTTATCGTATTCCTCCGGCGGGATGCCGATGCCATTGTCGGTCACCGTCGAGCGGAGCGCCATGCCGACATCCTCGATAGCCACGACGATCTGTCCCCCGTCCTGTGTAAACTTGATTGCGTTATCCAGTAGATTGTAAAAGACCTGCTGGATCAGCTTGATGTCGACTGCGATATCGGGGATGTCCGGTTGGTACTGGGGGACAATCGCGATGCCCGATTTCCGGGCTTCTGTCTGCACAACTCCAATTGCAGCGTCGGCGATCTCTTGAAGCGGGAAAACCACCCGTTCCAACGGTTCGCGATCCATGTATTGAATGGTCAGCAGGTCTTCGACCATCCGGGCCAACTGCCTGCTTTTCGAGGAGATCACGTCGAGGCCATCGCGCTGTTCATTGGAAATCGGGCCGAGGTCGCCCTCGATGATCAGGTCGGTGTAACCGATGATCGAGGTCAGCGGGGTTCGCAGTTCGTGGGAAACGTTCTGTATCCACTCAGCCTTTACCTGATCGGCGTCTTGCAGATCGTTGTAAGCGGCCTCCAACTGGGCCGCGCGGCGCAGCAGCGCCGAATACAGCCGCGCGTTCTCCAGCGCATTGCCGATCACGTTGCCGGTCGCTTTGGCTAACGAGAAATCGCTTTCGGTGAAAACCCGGTCAGGGTTGGTGTCGATCAACTCGACCAGCCCGATTGCTTCGCCCCGTGCAATCAAGGGGGTGATCAGCAGCGAGCCGGTTTCCATCTGGGGGAGCGTCGTCTGGCGGGTGACAAAGACGTTCTCTTCGGATATCTTCGCGGTGACCGGCGTTCGTTCGGCGACCGCCAGACTACGCAGGCTGTTGGTGTCCAGCTTGTACTGCGGCCCCTGGCCCAGCGGCCAGACCATGCTGCTGTTCTGGAGGAGGGCGATCAGCATTTTGCCTGCCTGATCGTAATCAAAGACGGTGCAGCGCCCGGCGTCGGTGGTCTGGAGCAGGCGCATGCTCAATACCCGCAGGTTGGCCGCTCTTTTCCACTCGCTTAACTCGCCGAGGGCATTGACCCAGGCTTTGGTGATTGTCTGGCAGCGCTCGATGTCCTCACCGGTAAATTTGCTGCCATCAGAAAAATGGCATAGTTCGACCAACCCGATCATCTGTTTGTTGTTTTTGATCGGCAAGACAAGGATGGATATCGTGTTGGCCGGGAGCACCGAGCCGTAGCGTTCGTCTTTGTTCTCTAACTGGTCGATGTTCAGGCTGACAGGATGGTTGTTGCGGAGCGACTGGTCGGCTGCCGGGTACTGGCTCAACATAAAGCGGTGGCCGCTGCCCTCCGGCCAGAAAATATCGGCGGACTCGGCCTGGTACTGGATGGTCTGGTTATTGTCGTCCAGGGCGGAGATCATGCACCATTTGACGGAAAGGGCCTCGACCAGTTGCAGGGCGACCGTTTCCAGCACGTGTTCGATGGCAAGTGTGGACGACGCCGTCTCGCTCGTCTTGAGCAGCAGCGTCAGTTCGCGAACGTGGCGCTTGGCATCGCTGTACAATCGCGCGTTGGTGATGGCGATGGCCGCCGAGCGCGTCAGCCCTTCCAGCGTTTCCAGGTCGGCCCGGTCGAACGTCCCCTCGTGTTTGTTGACCACCTCGACCACCCCGATCACCCGACCATCGACGATCAGCGGGGCAGCAGTGGCGGAGCGCTTCGACAACCCGGCGATTGAGACAGCCGTTTCGTTGAAACGCTTGTCGGTTTCCAGGTCGGTGACCAGCACCGGTTCGCCGCTGCGGGCCACATACCCCGCGATACCGTGATCTATAGGAATACGTTGTCCGCGCAGCTTTTCGGCGTTTGGACCAACCGCTGCCTGGAAGACCATCTCGTCACCGCCTGTGGTGCGCAGCAGCACCGAGGACATCTCGGCCTGCATCACGCGGCTGGCCTCCATCAAGATCATGCGGATGGTTTCGTCAAGTGAGAGCGTCGAGGCGATGGTCTGTGTCGCATGGCTCAACGCTCTGAGCCGGTGGGTTTGTTTCTTCAGAACCTGTTCACGCGCTTTTTGCAGACTCAAATCGGTGATCGCTATCACGCCGAGTTGTTCGCCGTCTTGCTGGGAGGCCGATACAGTCCGGCTGCTGCGGATCGCCAGCACAGGCAGTGTATCCCCGTCTCCCCGAAGCAGGTTTACTTCAAACGAGCGCGTTTCGGCCTGTTTTTTGCGTTCGACGTGAAGCAGTTCCCTGATGCGATTCCGGTCGTCAGGAGCGAAAAGGCTGCCCACCGGCTGCCCGACCAGCCCCTCGAGGCTTTTGCCGGTCATTCGTGAAAGGCGGTGGTTGACAAAGGTGATAGCGCCTTTTGTGTTATAGACCAGCATACCATCGCCCATGCTGTCGAGGAGCGCCTGCCGGAAAACGCGCTCGCGGCGGCTTTCGGCCTCGCGTCTGGTGAGCGTCTGGATCAGGCGGGCGTTTTGCAGAACGGTCGCCGCCTGGCTCGCAACGGTCGTCAGAAGCTGCTGGCCTGCCTCGGTGTCGGTATCGTGGACGTCCCGGCTGCCGAGCAGCAGTATCCCCAGCGGCGTTCCCGATATCTGGAGGGGGATGATCGTGACGAAGTACAGCCCCAGCCAGTCACAGGCTTTGTATACCTCGAAGTCGCCGAATTCGCTGACCTGCGACAGGGGCAGGTTGAATTCGGCGATGCCGGATAACGCGACACGGGTCAGCAGGCTTCGTTCGGAACTCAGCGGAATCTGCCCTTTTCCCCCAATCGCCTGCGAAAGAAACGTTTGAGACGCCTCTTCACCCTGGCTGGCAGCAGCCGCCTGGCTGACGAGTTCCTGGCTTTGTGGATCGATGGACAGCAGCCAGGCGAGTTCGCAGGGGACAACTGCCAGGGCTGTATAGGCGGTTTCGTCCACCAACCGCTGATTCTGGGCGGCGGCATCGACCTCATGTGTCAGGACGATCTTGATATGCCTGATAAGGTCTTCGAGATCGAACGGCTTGGTGACGTAGTCGTTTGCGCCAGCCATCAATGCATCGGCGCGATTCTTGTGCGGTTCGTAGGCCGTCGCCAGGACGACGGGGATGCTGGCCGTTTCTTCCGTGCTGCGAAGTGTCTTGCAGATAGTTGTGCCGTCCGAGTCGGGGAGGCGAATGTCAAGCAGAATGAGATCCGGTTTTTGGGAGCGGGCAAGTGAGATCGCCTGTTCGCCGCTCGTCGCTTTCAAGACTTCGTAGTCGTGCTTTTGCAGCAGTTCGGCAGCGAGTTCGAGGGTATCCAGATCGTCATCAACAACAAGAATGGTTGTCATTGGGCTTGTTCTCGGCTGAAAAATCTATGTTTCTCAAGTATACGGCACTTCGATTAATCGTTACAAACCAAAAACGATACAAAAGTGTAATTGGCGTCGCTGGATGCCGGATCGTCGACTGGTGACCTGGGTTTCCACTTCCGGGGGATACGACTTCTTCCCACAGCTTTTTCAATCGTTCCTGGCGTTGTCGCCACAACACGCGGGCCAACAGACTGGTGAGAGAGACGAGGACAGCATGCTCGATCTGGCAGCAGACATTTCCCGGACCTTGATGGTAGATTGTTCCCCACAATAGGGCCGGGTTCTGGTTTGCAATCACAACTGGTCGACTATAGACTGGTGACGAATTATCCGTCATATTTCGGTGAGGCACCCATTACCCGGCAAAACCTCAACCTGCCCACCAGGAGTCAGGAATGTCACCAGAAACCGAATCGAGCGCCGTCATTACCGTCAACAGCCCGGTCACCGGTCAGGTGGTGGGGCAGGTTCCGCGATTTTCCGCCGCCGGGGTGAGCGCGGCGGCGCAGACCGTTCGCGCCGCCCAACCGGCATGGGCTGCGCTGCCGATCCGGGAGCGTGCGCAGGTCATCAGGCGTTTTCACGATATCATCCTGCGCGACCGGGACGAGATATTCGATATCCTCCAAGCCGAGTCGGGAAAATCACGGCGAGATGCCTTTGTGGAGATTTTCGCCGTCGCTTCCGAGGCACGCTACTATGCCTATCATGGTCCACATCACCTCAAGCCGCGCCGTGTAAAATCGGCCATCCCGCTGCGCGACCGTACGCGGGTCATCTATCACCCGGTGGGAGTGGTGGGGATCATCAGCCCCTGGAATTTTCCGTTCATTCTGTCAGTCAGCGACGCCCTCCCCGCGCTGCTGGCCGGGAACGGCATCCTGCTCAAACCGGCGACCCTGACCCCTCTCAGCGCGTTGTGGGGCCGTGACAAGCTGATCGAGGCTGGGCTGCCTGCCGATCTGTTTCAGATCGTGACCGGGCCGGGGCGTGACCTGGGCGATGCGCTGGTCGACAGCAGCGACTGCGTGATGTTCACCGGCAGCACCGAAGTCGGGCGCTCGGTCGCACAGCGGGCGGCTGGCCGCCTGATACCGTTCAGCATGGAGCTTGGCGGCAAGAATGCGCTGCTCGTCCTGCCCGATGCCAACCTGAAACGGGCCGCCCGCGTCGCCATCGAGGGCGCGTTCAACAACTGCGGGCAGGTGTGCATCAACTGGGAGCGTCTGTACGTCCACACTGCTGTTTACGATGCGTTTCGGGAAGAGATCATTCGCCAGACGCGCGAACTGCGGCTGGGCGCGGTGAACGATTTCAGCGTCGACCTGGGTTCGATCATCAGCGAAGAGCAGGCTTCAATCGTCGAAGGCCACATCCAGGATGCCGTTCGCAAAGGGGCGAAGGTGGCGGTCGGCGGGCAGCGCCGCCAGGACATCGGCCCGCTGTTCTTCGAGCCGACCATCCTGGAAGACGTCCGGCCCGGCATGGAGGTCTACACAGAGGAGACTTTCGGGCCGCTGCTGTCGATGTATCGCTGCCAATCGGTCGATGAAGCCGTCGGCCAGATCAACGATTCGCGCTACGGGCTGCATTGTGGAGTCTTCACCGGCAGCCGCCGCAGGGGTGAGCAGATCGCGGCCCGGTTGCAATCCGGATCGGTTTCGGTCAATGACTCGTACATGAACTGGGCGGCGATGGATGCGCCGATGGGCGGCGTCAAGGAGAGCGGGGTGGGGCGGCGGCATGGCCCGGAGGGAATCCGCAAGTACACCGAGCCGCAGACGATCATCACCAACCTGACCGGTTTCCAGATCAGCAGCTACGAAACGGCACTGGCGATCAATGACTGGCTGGCGGCGTTCCTGGCTGCCATGCTGCACCTGTGGCGGCGCATCCCGTTCCTGCGGTAATCATCTATCTGTAAATTCGCTGCGCTCAGATCGATCACGCCGGTGCGCCTTCGGAAATGTCGATGCCGCCCGGCGGTGCGCCCGAGAGCAACTTCTGCGCGTCGATTCAGTTTTAACATAACGAGACAAAACGCGGCTGAATCCGGCTTCCGGTGCAGGTCTGTCAGGTAGAGGGAGACGATACACCGGATTGGCCGGTTGTCGAACGCCGGGTTCCCGTGAGTTGGCTCGATTCCGATGATGTTTTTTCAACCCAAACAGGAGCGCGCGAGCATGTCACCAGAGAAAAACGACAGTACATACGATTTCGTCATCATCGGGTCAGGATTCGGGGGCAGCGTCTCGGCGATGCGCCTGACAGAAAAAGGGTACAGCGTGCTGGTCATCGAGTGCGGGAAACGCTACCGCGACGAAGATTTCCCGCGCAACGACCTGGGCCTCAGGAAGCTGTTCTGGCTCCCGGCCCTGCGTTGCTTCGGCATCTGGCAGTGGACGCTGCTCAACGGGGCGATGATCACGCACGGTCACGGGGTCGGCGGGGGGAGTCTGGTCTATGCCAACGTCTTGATGGAACCGAGCGACGAACTGTTCAAGATGAAGGACTGGCGGGACCTGGCCGATTGGCGGAGCGTCCTGCGCCCGCATTACGACGCCGCCAAACGTATGCTGGGAGTGACGACCAACCCCTGCCTGTGGCCCGCCGACGAGACGCTCAGAAACATTTCCGAAGAGTTAGGAACCGGCGATACGTTTCGTCCGACCGAAGTGGCCGTGTTCTTCAACGAGGGCAGCCCGGAAGGGGAGGCCGTCCCCGACCCGTACTTCGGCGGAGAAGGGCCGGATCGACAGGGGTGCATTCACTGCGGCGGCTGCATGACCGGCTGTCGGAACAACGCCAAGAATACGCTGGTCAAGAATTATCTCTACTTCGCCGAGAAGGGTGGAGCGGAGGTCTGGCCTGAAACGACGGCGACGGATATCCAACCCCTGCCGGAAGGCCAGCCGGACGGGGCACGCTACGAGGTCGTATACCGGAGTTCGACGGCCTGGCTCAGGAAGCCCGCCCGGCGAGTCCGGGGGCGGAACGTGATCGTGGCCGCCAGCGCGCTGGGAACCAACCGGCTCCTGTTGAACTGCCGGGACGTGACCCAATCACTGCCCGATCTCTCGCCCCGGCTGGGCGACAGGGTGCGCACCAACAGCGAGGCGATCACACACATCACCAGCCGCAAAATGGAGCCGGACTACTCGAAAGGCATCGCCATCTCTTCGATCTTCTGGGCGGATTCGATCACCCAGATCGAGCCGGTGCGCCTGCCGGATGGATCGTCGCTGCTGGCGAAGGCGCTGGGTGCTCCGCTGGTCGCGGCGAAAGGCGGACTCCTGCTGCGCAACCTGCGGGCGATATGGGAGATCGTTCGCCGCCCGGTCGACTTTCTGCGCTACAAGGTCTTCCCCAACTGGGGGCGGCGCGGCACGGCGTTGCTGATCATGCAGACCGAAGACAACCTGATGCGGTTCAGGTTAGGGCGCAACATCTTCACGCTCTTCCGGCGCGACCTGGTTTGTGTACGGGATGCCGAACGCCCGATCCAGACCGGCCTCGAGATCGGCCACCGGGTGACGCGCCGCTTCGCGGAGATGGTCGACGGCGTGCCGGGAGAGTTCTTCAACGAAACGCTGCTCAACATCCCCTCGACGGCCCACATCATGGGCGGGGTTCCGTTCGGGCGAAACGCGGAAGAGGGCGTGATCGACATCAACTGCGAGGTGTTCAACTACCCGGGCTTGTACGTGGTGGACGGCTCGATCATGCCGGGCAATCCGGGCGTCAATCCCAGCCTGACGATCACGGCGCTGGCCGAATACGCCATGAGCCGGATCGAACCCAAAAACGGTAAGTAGCCTCCACACGGAGGACTTACCGGCATTTATTCATCCACACGGAGGATTATCATGACAGAAGCCACGCTTCAGGCGCTTGCCAACCTGCGCAGCGCCGATCATTTCCAGTGGTATGTGATCCCGCTGTTCGCCATCGTGATCTACATCTACTTCAACGAGATCGAAAAGAAGAATTGGGATGTCGTGTTCGCCGGGCTTGCGTTCTGGGGATTGGAATGGTTTCTCGAACTGCTGAATGCCCTGTGGCTGCACTTTTCGCAGTACTCGGCGGTGTGGACAGCACCCGCCGACTCTGCATTCCTGATCACCGTCGGGCTGAATATCGAAATCACCCTGATGTTCGCCTTTGCCGGGTTGACTTTTGCCAAGCTGCTGCCCAAAGACAAAAACCTCAAAATCCTCGGCATCAACAACCGGATTTTCCTGGCGTTCGTCAATGCGATTTTCTGCGGCCTGATCGAAATCGTCCTCAACCGCTGGAATGCGCTGATCTGGGAATACTGGTGGTGGAACTGGTACAACCCGATCCTGATCATCCTCATCGGCTATTCGCTGTACATGTTCTTCTCGAACTGGGTGCATGACATGGAGTCGATCAAGAAGAAGATACTCGTGGTCGGGATCACGTTCGGCGTCGACATCGTCGGCTACGGCTTATTCATGGGAATCCTGGGCTGGATATAGTTAGAACGACCGGTTCTTATGCGCTGTGAATTTACTTGCAGGAGCTGCTTTGTACATCTCGCACCGAGAGGGTCTGGCAATGCGCGCGGGATTGAGCGAGAAGCGGGGGGTATGATTTCTCGCAATGGGCCGGACACATGATTGCGCCAGGCCAGATGTGTGTCTCCACCATTTCATGAAATCTCGAAGGTTTTGGGTTGGAGGACAGCTTCTTGTTTTGTCCAAACCCGAAGGATTTTATGAAACGCGCCACTGGGTTCCGATTTCATTAAATAATCAGAACCTAATAATAGCGCAAGTTGTGGAGGTAAACACCTCCACAACTTGCTATTTTGACAACCCCGCTACAGTCTCGCGCAGAACGCTGGTCAAATCTGGTGTCAGCGTCCCGAACGGGTCAATACACACGACTTCCCCAGTCAAGCGCTGGGGCGGGCTGCCCCTTGCGTTCGTTTGAGGATGTCTTGTTTTATATCCGGAACACGACTACTGCGACCGGGTTGACGGTTCTCGCCCACCTGGTCACTCAATCATATGCCAAAAGTGTTGAGGTGCCAGAGCAAGAGATGGATGCTCTCAGTCTTCATGCTCACGAGGTATGTCCTCAATATACCCTTTACCCGCGCTCCACTTGACGGAGTCGGGAAGTTATATTTTTACGGACCCTTAGACTTTTTCATGGGCGAATTGTAACCAATTATTGGCTTGACAACTCGCCAGAACCCTTAACTTGTAGCCAATGGGGTGAGAGCAAAAAACAGGCTAATGTGCATCTATTTTCACTGCTTGAACCCCCATTTAGGGGTTATGCGACACTCTCTTATTTGCGACAGCAACAGATTGCCCCAGGATTTCGCTAAACCTGCACTGTTAGGCAAAAAGAAAAACCATGCTCAGACGAGCATGGTTTTTCTCCAGCGTCCTGATTGATCAGTCTATCACACCCAGCCGCGCACTTTGACGGCGCTGGCAACCCGGTCGACGGCGATGACGTAGGCAGCAGTCCGCATATCGATCTGGAATTTCTCTGCGGTTTCGTGTACGGCATGGTAGGCAGCGGTCATCTTATCGTCGAGCCGCTGATGGATGAGGTCGATATCCCAGTAGTAGTCATAGGCGTTTTGCACCATCTCGAAGTAGGAGACGGTCACGCCGCCCGCGTTGCACAGGAAGTCAGGCAGGACGTAGACGCCGTTTTTGAAGAATATCTCGTCGGCTTCGGGGGTGGTGGGGCCGTTGGCAAGCTCGGCGACGATCTTCGGCGTGATCCGTTCGGCGTTTGCCCCGGTGATCTGGCTTTCCAGGGCGGAAGGGGTGAGAATGTCACAGGGGATTTTGAGCAGTTCGGCGTTGGTCACCTGTTCGGTCCCGGGGAACCCGATCACCGAGCCGTTTTCACGCTTCCAGTCGATCACCGCCTGGGGATCAAGCCCATCGGGATTGTAGATGCCGCCCTTCGAGTCGGAGACGGCGATGATCTTGCAGCCCAACAGTTCGATGCCCAGCGTGGCGGCGAACTGCCCGGCGTTGCCGAAGCCCTGGATCACCATCGTCGCGCCGTTGGTATCCAGGCCAAGTATCTCTGCTGCCTCGCGGATCACATACATGCCGCCGCGTGCCGTCGCGTCCATTCGTCCCTGTGAACCGCCGATCTCCAGCGGCTTGCCTGTGATCACGCCAAATTCGTTGTAGCCTTTGAGGAAAGCGTATTCGTCGGCCATCCAGGCCATGATCTGCGGGTTGGTGTAAACGTCGGGGGCCGGGACGTCTTTCTCCAGGCCGATGATCCGCCCGACCTGGCGAATATAGGCCCGGCTCAGGCGCTCAAGCTCGCCCATCGACATTTCCTTCGGGTTACAGATGACGCCGCCCTTGCCGCCTCCCAGTGGAATATCGATGACGGCGGTCTTCCAGGTCATCCAGGCGGCCAGCGCACGGACGGTATCAATCGTTTCCTGGGAGTGGAAACGCAGCCCGCCTTTCGTCGGCCCGCGCGAGTCGTTGTACTGGACGCGAAAACCCTTGAATATTTTCGTCGTGCCGTCGTCCATCTTGACGGGCAGGATGACGTGGAGTTCGCGCAGCGGTTCGCGCAGCAGGGCATGGATGGCCGGGTCGAGATTAAGCACCGCCGCTGCTTTGTCGAGTTGTTTCTGCGCAATCTTGAAGGGATTAAGTTCTTCTGATTGGGTGGGGTTGGTTTCAGTCATGACATCTCCTTAGCATGGTGATTGAAAACTCAACAATAATTTCTGACTGCATTGGACGCGACGAAGTTTTTGATGTTTGGGTTCACTCCTTTCCCTGGAAGGCTGCTGGCACATGGTAAGCGGTTGGTCGACCCGCCCGATGTGCTATGTAAAATGCTGCCAAAGGTTGATAGCGGCGAAGGGGCATTCTGCCTCACTATTTAAACACAGAATTACCCTAGTGGGTATCATGTAAATGGCGATTTGCCGTCTTCGAAGAAAAAGAATAACCCAAACGGGTAGTTTGAGAAAGTGTTTTGTATTTTCTACAATGGTTGTTCAGGTGTGATGACACCAAATTTACGTTTTCGAAAGCCTGGCTAGTGACGAATTTCACAAATGGTGATATAGTCGTCGCTGGCTGAACAAAGAGCAATGGGCAGGATCGATGGTCGATAAACAAAGCGCCGACCGGCAGCTGTATGATGCGTTAGCCAGTCTGAATGAAATTGGCTCCAGCATCAACCGTATAAAGGCGGGTGAACCAGACAGTGTCGAGGTTACACTGCGCCGGATCGTCGAGAGCGCGATCAAAGTAATCCCCGGTTCATCGGCGGTGATCTATACCTACGATCACAACCGGCAGGTTTTCGATCCGATGTCCCGTGTATCAGCCGGGGAAGACACGGAACCGGTGCCCGGCGACGAACCCCGCCCGGACGGGATGGGATTCTGCGCCGTCCGGGAGCAGCGGCGGATTCTCTCGTATGAGGGCGAGGTGCCGGGTATCCACCCGATCAAAGCCGATGCCGGGGCCAGGGTTGTCGCCTGTTTCCCGATGATCATCGCCGAGGAAACCGTCGGCGCGGTTTATATCTACCTGCACGAGGAGCGCGAGTTCGACGAGCTTGAACTGCTGCTGCTCGAAAACTTCGTCAGCCAGGCGGCGCTGGCCGTTTACCACACCCGGCAGGTGGGGAGTATTCAGCGGTTATTGGCCCGCAAGGATGAGGAACTTCTCCGGCTGCGCCGGGCCGGGCTGCTGATCGCGGCCAGGCCGCACCTCCAGGAAATACTGGTCGCCATCCTCCAGATGGCGCTCGAAGTGACCGGGGCACAGTACGGCAGCTTCTTCTTGGTCGATAAATCGGGGCAAATCCTTCGTTCGACGGCGATGCTGGGGAAGGATTTGAGCCGCCCATTAAAGAACGATCTTCCAATCGAGGCACCCAGCATCGCCGGTTGGGTCGCCCGGCATCACGAGCCGGTGTGCATATCCGATCTGCGGGAGGAACCCTGGGCGAGCATCTACTACCCGTTTGACCGTGACCTGGAGATGCGGTCGGAACTGGCCGTCCCATTGATCGGGGCGAGCGGACGCCTGAACGGGGTGCTGAACCTGGAAAGCCCGGAGATCGAGGCGTTTTCGGAAACCGACAGCCATCTCCTCCAGGCATTGGCAACCCAGGCGGTGATCGTCTTGCAGGAAGTGATGCTGCTGGACGCGCTCAAAGAAGTGGCGGAGTGCCTGCTCGTCAAACCGTTCATGGAGGTGCTCTACAAACTGGCCGAAATCGCCGTCGATCTGCTCAATGCCGGGGCGAGCGCGATCTGGCTGGTGGAAAGTGAATCGCTGATCTTGCAGGCGGCCAGCGCCGGGCACGAGCACGGCGAACGGATTCCCATCGAGGGCAGTCTGGTCGGGCAGGCGGTGCTGACGGGTGAGCCGGTCGTCTCGGACGACGTGCGGGTCGATACGCGGTTCTGCCGCCCCGACCTGGCTACCGCCCAGGGCTGGATGCAGGCACTGGTGGTGCCGCTTTATTTAGGCAGCAAGACCGATCCATCCGGGGCATTTGGCGTTTACTGCGTCGAATCCGACGCCGGGCGCTTCAACGAGTCGGACTGGACGATCAAGGTATTGACTATTCTGGCCGATTATGCGTCGCTTGCCATCCTGAACGACGAACGCCAGCACGCCCTGAATACCGCGCAGGAACAGGTCACCGTCGCCGAGACTTTCGCCGCGCTGGGGGATATCGCCGCGAACCTGCTGCACCAGCTCAACAACAAGATCGGGATCATACCGGTGCGGGTGCAGGGCATTCAGGACAAATGTCAGCCGGTATTGGAGACAAACACCTACCTTGCCGAGAACCTCGAACAGATCGAGGAAGGGGCGCGGGAGGCGATGGCGGTGGTTCGGGAGAACCTCAGCATTTTGCATCCAATCGACCTGACGATGGTGAACGTGGAAACCTGTGTCAATGAGGCGGTGAGCAGCGCCACTATCGGCCAGAATATCCGGGTGGAAGTCATTCCACTGGCTGGCCTTCCCCCGGTGATGGCCGGAAAACAGAGCCTCGCACTCGTGTTTGCAAACCTGATCGAAAACTCGGCCAATGCGATGCAGGGCGAGGGAACAGTGACCATCGAGGGCCGCCGGGATGACGGCTGGGTCGAGATTTGCGTCAGCGATACCGGGCCTGGGATCGCTTCGGAATTACAGGGACGGATATTCGAGTTCAATTATTCCGGGCATAAGAACGCTTTCAGCGGCAAATTGGGTTTTGGGCTGTGGTGGGTGAAGACGCTGATGACCCGGCTGGGGGGAACGGTAACGGTGGAAAGCGATGGACAGCATGGAGCGACGTTCAAGCTCAGGCTTCCGAGCGTAGAAATGCGGTAAGGTGATGGCAATGGATGAGAAAACGATGCGTGCGCTGGTCGTCGAAGACGATCCCTCCTGGCAGACTATCCTCAGCGAGATACTGACCGATAGGGGGCTGCAAGTCGACGTAACCGACAAGCTGGACGAAGCGATTGTCCTGATGCGTTCTGCGTCACACCGGCTGGCGATTGTCGATCTTTCACTGGACGGCAGCGATCATCGCAACCGGGATGGGCTGCGCGTGTTAGATGCAGTGAAAACTTATGATCCGGGCTGTGTCACGGTGATGCTGACCGGCTACGCGACGGTCGAGCTAGCGGTCGATGCTTTGACAGCACATGGCGCTTTTACCTGCCTGCGGAAAGAGACGTTCACCCGCTCGGCTTTCCGGGAGATGATCGACAAGGCGCTGGCGACGGCCCTGCCCTGGATAGAGTCAGAAGGCGCGCCGGTCGATCTAGATGAGGCGGTTCCGTTTGATACCGGCGAAAAACCTGACCAGGCGCGAACGGCGCTCGTCGTCGACGACGATGCCGGGTGGCGGGCGATCCTGGCGGAACTGCTGCGCGAGGCGGGCTACGAAACGCGGGTATGCAATGGGCTGGGTGAAGCTCTGGGCTGCCTGGGACGGGAACGCTATTCGCTGGCGGTCGTCGACCTGTCGCTGTCCGGGCGGGAGAAAGCCCCCCGGATGCGGGCGCTGGCTGCTGTCGGGAGTGTGAGCGACGAGCCGGATGGCTACCGCCTGCTGGGGCTGACGCGGGCGTCGGGCATCCCGACAATTGTGGTGAGCGGGATCACATCGCCAAAAGAGATCGAGCATACCTACGACGAATACGGTATTTTCGCCTGCCTGGAAAAACAGACCTTCGACCGCCAGGCGTTCATCAGGACGGTCGGCGATGTCGCATCAGCCGGGCAGATCGATGGCGAGTTGGAGCAACTCACCGAACGGGAACGGCAGGTGCTGGCGCTGCTGGTCAGGGGGATGACCAACCAGGATATCGCCGACTCGCTGATGATCTCGATCAATACGGTGAAACGCCATCTCAAGGCGATTTACAAGAAATTGGAAGTTAGTACACGTTCAGCCGCCGTAGCAAAGGCGTTGAACGCAGGTTTATCCACCGGGGCTGGCCCCTTATTATCAAGTATGGAGGATTGATCTATCAATGGCTTACCATGTTCTTGTACCAGATAATGTTCACCAGGCTGCGTTAGACATTCTCGAAAAAGCAGAAGGCATCACCTACACTGCGCCCGGCAACATGGCCCGCGAGGAGACCCTGGCGGCCATTGGAGAGGCCGACGCGCTGATCGTTCGCAGTTCGACCCAGGCCGATGCCGAGCTTCTGGCGGCAGCAACCAGGTTAAAAACCATCGCGCGGGCCGGTGCAGGCGTCGACAATATCGACCTTGCCGAAGCGACCAGGCGGGGAATCATTGTGATGAACACGCCGGGCGGCAATACGATCTCGACCGCCGAACATACCTTCGGCCTGATGCTGGCGCTGGCCCGTCACACCGCGCAGGCAATGGCAAGTATGCTTGAGGGACGCTGGGATCGCAAGAAGTACCAGGGCGTCGAACTGCGCAACAAAGTCCTGGGAATCGTCGGCTTCGGGCGAATCGGGCAGGCGCTTGCCAAACGAGCCGCCGGTTTCGAGATGCAGGTGATCGCCTACGATGCCTATCAAAACGAGGCGATGGAAAAAGTGGCCGGGGCGCTTGGCGTGAAGCTGGTCGACCTGGATGCGCTTTACGGGCAGGCCGATTTCATTTCGCTGCACGCGGCGCTGACCGGCGAAACGCGCGGTATGGTGAATGCCGAATCGATTGCGAAGATGAAAACCGGCGTCCGGATCGTCAACGCGGCGCGCGGGGCATTGATCGACGACGAGGCGTTGGCCGCCGCCATAAAGGACGGGAAGATCGCCGGGGCCGCCATCGATGTGTATGCGACCGAGCCGCCGCCGGAGGGCCACCCGTTGATCGGCCTGCCGGGAGTCGTCCACACCCCACACCTGGCAGCCAGCACCGTCGATGCCCAAATCACCGTAGCGGTCGACGCCGCTCAACAAACGGTCGATGCTCTGCTGAATGCAGCGTATCAAAATGTCGTTAACCAGGACGTACTGGCGAAAAAATAGTCGCCAGTATTTTTTGTACAGGGCAGCCGGTCACGGTATCTTTGCTGCCGTGACCGTGTTCTGCCGCCTGATGATTGTGCTAAGGAGTTCGACAAGATATGGCTGTTGTGAAACCATTTAAGGGGGTTCGCTACAACCCGGAACGATGTGTAGACCTGCAAACTGTAGTGAGCCAGCCCTACGACCGGATCGACGACGATCTGCTTGACCGCTACTACGAATTAAGCCCGTACAATATCGCACACGTGATCCGGGGACGGGCCGAAGAAGGCGACGACCCGCTGTGCGCCGATGGCCCGAACGTCTATACACGCGCGCGGGACTACTATCACTGGTGGATGACCGAAGGTGTGCTCGTCGGCGAGGATACACCCGCCTTCTACGCCTATGAACAGACCTTTACGGTCGATGATGTTGAATACATCCGGTTGGGGATGCTCGCCGCAGTCGAACTGACCGATTACGACGAGGGGATTATCCTGCCCCACGAACGCATCCATCCCGGCCCCAAAGCCGACCGGCTGCGCCTGCTGAATACACTGCAAGTAAACGCGGAGCCGATCTTCATGCTTTACCCGGACCCGGAAAATAAAGTCAATGCCCTGATGCGGCAGGCGATTGGCGACCGGGAACCGGATATCGACGTGGAAGAAATCCTCGAAAACGGGGTGCGGCAGCGGGTATGGGCGATCAAGGACGAGGCGATCATCGGGGCGATTGAGGCCGAGATGTCCCCCAAGCGCAACCTGATCATTGCCGACGGGCATCACCGGTATGCGACCAGCCTGCATTATCGTGAATTGATGCATGAAAAATACCCTGATGCCCCGGCTGACGAGCCGTATAATTATATCTCCGCGACCTTACTCAGTATGAATGACCCCGGCCTGGTGATCCGCCCGGCGCACCGTGAAATATGCAACTTCAGCGGGCACACGCCGTTGGAGGTTCTGGAGCGGGCCGCCGAGTATTTCGACATCACCCCATCGCCTGACCTGGAGACGACGCTGGCGACGATCAATGCCGACCCGCGCGGGCACTCGTACGGGTTTTACGGCGGGCCGGAAGTCGGCTTTCACGTTCTGTCACTCAAGGACAGCGGACTGGCGCTGACGCTGATCGGCAATGGCCGGTCGGAGGAGTGGAAAAAGCTGACTGTGAGCGTGCTTCACGAAATCCTGATCGAGCAGATCGCCGAGGTGCCCTACGAGGGCATCAAAGACCGGTCGATGATCCGCTATCACCGCTACCCGCAGGTGCCCGTCGACGCCGTCGACGCGGGGGAGGCGAATTTCGTGTTCTTCCTCAGTCCGACGCGAATCGATCAGGTCAAAGCCTGTGCCGAGCGCGGGGAAATCATGCCGCAGAAGAGCACCGACTTCTACCCGAAGATCATCGCCGGGCTTGCGCTGCGCCCGATCAACGTGAACGGCCACCGCAAACCCTGCTGATCGAACCGCCGGTAAATCAAAAGGACGAGCACCATAATCGGCGCTCGTCCTTTTTCATTCGAGAGACGCTTATGTCAATCGCCCTCTTCTTCGGTTTCCACCGGCACCGGGCCGGAGAGGGTTGGCGTGGACGTTGGCGTCGGCGTCGGCGTTGCAGTTGGCTCCGGTGTTCGGGTCGGCTTCGGCGTGTTGGTCGGCTCCGGCGTATCGGTTGGCTCCGGAGTTCCTGTCGGCTCCGGGGTAGGCTTTGCCAGCGTGAAATGCACCCGCGTTTCGGCGCTGTGGCCTTCGGTGTCGTAGACGATCAGGCGGATGGTCATCGGCCCATCTTCGTAAGGCGACAGGTCGACCTGCCCCAGCGCGTTGTTGATGATCGGCACGGCGGTGTCGCCCTGCACGACTCCCCAGGCTTCGGGGTCATGGCTGACGCCAAACTCGACGCGGTAGTGGGAGAAGTTCGGAACGTCGACCGAGCCGTAGACGGTGATCAGATTGCCCTGCGTCGAGCCTTCCTGTGGCTCGCTGATGACCAGCGTGGGCTGTGTGGTATCCGGCCCGCAGCTATTTTCGGGCGGTGACAGGGCCACCATGTCGGTGGATATGCCGCGCGCGTTGAGCCATGCCTGCCCGCCCTCGGTGTTCATCAACCAGTTGCGGATATAGGGCCGGAAGTCGATCAACTGGCTGTGGTTGGGCAGAACGAGATACAGGCGGTCGATTGCGCCGCTTTCGCAGTATTCGTTGGCTAACAGGTTGGTGAACGGATCGACCCGCAGCACCTGGTAAAGCCCTTCGTTGGTACCCGGCGGATCGGATGCGAACAGCTCGGTTTGAATGCTTGAATGCTGCTGGCAGTAATCGGAGGGGAGTGCCCCGTCGTCCACACAGACATTCTGGGGAAATACACTCGCATCCGACCGGGGGGTAAATTCATGCGGCGGATACCATTCGACGGCCCCGTCCATGATCCCCCGCCAGATCGGTCCGGCCCCGGTGACGCCGGTGACGTTGATCATCGGCGAATTGTCGGTGTTGCCGACCCATACTCCGACCGCGATCTCGGTCGTGAAACCCATCGTCCAGTTATCGCGGAAATCGTTGGTGGTGCCGGTCTTGGCCCCGGCGGGGTAGGTGGGACTGAGCGGCGTGTTCTCGCCGAAGGAGGGCACACGGGCGGCCTTGTCTGATAGAATGTCCTGCATCAGGTATGCATGGCCGGGGTCGAGCACCTGTTCCCCTTCGGGGACGGTGTATGGGTAGCCTTCGATCACCTGCCCGTCGCGCTCGATCCGCTCGATGGCATAGGGCGGTCGCAGTGTGCCGCCATTGGCGATGGTTGCGAAGGCGTTGGCCCATTCGAGCAGGTAGACTTCGCCCGCGCCAAGCGTCAGCGAGAGGCCGAAATTATTCGGGTTGGTCGGGTCGCCGAGCGAAGTAATCCCCACGTCGTTGAGCACCTGCAACAGGGCCGGGACGCCGACATGATCGAGCGTCATCACCGCCGGGACGTTGAGCGAGTTGGCGATAGCCTGGCGCACGGTAACCGGCCCCCGGAACGTACCGCTGTAATCAACCGGCGCGTATATCCCAAAACCGGGAATTTCGTACTCGATGGGCACATCCCAGATGACGGTCGCCGGAGACCATCCCCCGCGGAAAGCGGCCAGATAAGTGAACGGCTTGATCGACGAACCGGGCTGCTGTGGAGTCAGCGCGATGTTGACCTGCCCGTCGATGGTCTCGTCGTGAAAATCGCGGCTGCCGACCATTGCCAGGATCGCGCCGGTATCGACATCGATCACGACCGCCGAGGCGTTGTTGACGTTCCGGTCGGTCAGCCCGGCCAGCGATTCCTCGATCTGCTGCTGGGCGAGGTCTTGCAGGTTGGGGTCGAGTGTGGTGTAGACATCGAACCCTGACGTATAGATCGCCGAACCGATGGCGGGATCGGCTTCGAGGAGCTGCTGGACATAGACGACAAAATGCGGGTACCTGATCTGGAAATCGGGCGCGTCGAACTCGCGCAGGGCAACTGCTTCCAGTTCAGGCCGGGCCGCCTCGATCTCAGCCGACGTGGTGCAGGGGATCTGCAAATCGGTTTTTCCCATGTCGATGCAGCCTGCTTCGAGCATCAGCGAGAGCACCTGCTGCTGGCGGATGACCGCACCCTCTTTGTTGGTCACCGGGTCGTAGAGCGCCGGGGCCTGGGGCAGCCCGGCCAGGAATGACGCCTCGGCCAGGGTCAGGTCACGCGCGCTCTTGTCGAAATAGGTCTGCGCGGCGGCCTCGATCCCGTAGGCCAGGTTGCCGTAAGGAATCTGGTTCAGGTAGAGTTCGAGCACCTCGGTTTTCGAGAAGCGGCGGCCAAGCTCGGCAGCGAGAAAGACTTCTTTCAGCTTGCGCTCGTAGGAGCGGTCGAGACGCTCTTCTTCGGGCAGGAGCAATGAGCGGGTGAGCTGCTGGGTGATCGTGCTGGCCCCGGAGACGATCTCGCCTTCACGAAGGTTCTGGTAAGAAGCGCGGACGATGGCCGGAATGCTGAATCCGGGGTTGACGAAGTAGTCGCGCTCCTCGGTGGCAATCGTGGCGACGATTACCCAGGGTGACATGTCTTCCAGTTTGACGTAATCACGGAAGCCGCCTTCGGGATCGTTGATCTCGTAGAGAATATGCCCTTCCCGGTCACGAATGCGGGTCGTCTGAAACTGGAGTGAGCGCGCCTGCAAGTCTTCGATTCCGCGGATGCCCCGGAACGACGGGGCGGTCACCTGCGAATAGTAGATCGCGGCCCCGCCGCCGGTCAGCATGAACAGTACCAACCCGGCGACGAGCGCCAGCCCGATGCCCTGGAGAAGGCTGCGTCCGGTCAGCCGTTTGCGGGTGCGCCGTTTCTTCTGCGCAGGGCGCGGGCGTTGTTGGACTGCCTGGGATCGGCGCGGCGCGGGCTGGCGGGCGGGCGACTGCTGATCACGGACAGAGGCCCTGGGCGGCGGGCTGTATGTCTGCGCCTGTTCGACCGAGGGCCAGGGCGGGCTGTACTCCTCATCCTGAGCGGGCGGGATTTCATCCTGGTAGGAACTCCGTGCGGCCATCGTCGCCCCCAGGTCTTCGCGGGGCGTGTGGCGCGGAAGCGGCATCCCGAACTCGTCGAGGCGCACCTCGTCCAGGTCTTCCGGGGGCGGCTGGTACTGGTTGTGCTGCTGGCGACCGGGCCGGGGCGCTGCTCGCCCAGGCCGCCAGTCGTCGGCGTTGTCCGGCAGGGGCGGTTCGACGGAAAGATCGGGTGGAACCGGCCTCGGTTGCTGTGTGGGCCTCTGCCCGCTTGCCTCCTGGCGAAAAGACGGGGAAGGCGCGACGGGCCGGTCGGTGGGATGCGGGAACGGGGGCGGACTCTTCTTCCGGTCGGCTTTTGTTGGCATCCGCCGGGGCACGCTGTCGGCAGGGTGGGGTGGACCGGGCGGCGGGGTCTGATCCTGGCTGGGAACGGGCATTCCCAGGTCTTCGATCTCTTTCCAGCGGGCGGCCTCCTGTTCGGCCTTTTGCTTGGCCTCCATCAGGTGATCCAACCCGCCAGTGCTCTTCTTACGCTCCGGTTCGTCTTCCTGTTCGCCATTTTGAGACCGGTCGAATTGTTTATCGTCTTCCATCTTCTTATCCCCTGGCACTTGCTCACCAACAACTGCACAGTAACTATAGCACGGCCATCGACAAACTTGAAACACCAAAACACAGCGATTTTTTCAAAATTGACGTATAATCAAGCCGATGCTATACTTTGAGCGCACTTGACAAGGCGGTGCTTCCTGCTATAAACTCAACCGGTAGCTTGAACGCCAGCGTGCTTTGGCAAGAAGGCGTATCCACGAGTATTTTCACCCCAGCATAGGTGTTTGCAGAGTATGTCATCATCACCTTCCCTGCTAACGTTTGTGGGGTTCAATGCACTTAACAATATGTATCCGGTTGAAGGACCTGGAAGCGGCAAGTCATAGGCGTCTGTCAGGATGACGCTTCGACAAGATGCGTCTGCCTGATCATTGAGTGTCAATCAATAACGACCGGAAGAAATTTCACACAGGCCAAACAAAGGCATCCCACAGTCGACTTCAAGAGATTGTCTTGAGGGGATAGGTGTCGTGGCGGGAGCAGTTTTTGTCACGGTCGCCGGGCTGTTGCCATTAAGTAAATCAACAAACGGTACCAAAAGCTATGAAAGAATTGAATATCGTCGAACTTGAAGATATGGTGCTGACCGATCTGCGCGACCTGGCACGCGAGGCAGAGATCGCAGGGTTCAGCCGATTGAAAAAGCAGGACTTGATTGTATCCTTACTGCGTCACAAAGCCGAACAGCAGGGTTTTGAGCTGCGCGGCGGCGTACTGGATATCATAGAAGACGGAATCGGCTTTCTCCGCAGCGCGCACTATCTCCCCGGCGCGGAAGATATCTATGTCAGCCAGACGCAGATTAAGCGGTTTAATCTGCGCACCGGCGACATGGTGATCGGGCAGGTGCGCCCACCCAAAGAAAACGAGAAATACTTCGGGCTGCTGCGCGTGGAGGCCGTCAACGGGTTGGACCCGGAGCAGGGGAAATACCGGCCCCACTTCGAGCATCTTACCCCTATTTTCCCCGAACGCCGCTTCAACCTGGAGACGATCCCCCGGATCATTTCAACCCGGATGTTGAACCTGATCGCGCCGATTGGACGCGGACAGCGCGGGTTGATTGTGTCGCCGCCAAAAGCGGGTAAGACGACAGTGCTCAAGGAGGTCGCCAACTCGATCAGCTACAACTATCCCGAAGTTCACCTGATGGTGCTGCTGATTGGCGAGCGACCGGAAGAAGTCACCGACATGGATCGCTCGGTTGAGGCGGAAGTCATCGCGTCAACCTTCGACGAAACATGGGTCAGCCAGGTGCGGGTCAGCGAGATGGCGCTCGAACGGGCCAAGCGGCTCGTCGAGAGCAGCAAAGACGTGGTGATCCTGATGGACAGCATCACCCGCCTGGCGCGGGCCTATAACCTGGTCGTGCCGCCCAGCGGTCGAACGCTGTCGGGCGGCCTCGATCCCAGCGCGCTGTACCCACCGAAGCGGTTCTTCGGTGCGGCCCGAAACATCGAAGAGGGCGGCTCGCTGACGATCATCGCCACCTGTCTGGTCGATACGGGTTCGCGTATGGATGATGTCATCTACGAAGAGTTCAAGGGCACCGGGAACATGGAACTGCACCTTTCCCGCAAGCTCCAGGAACGCCGTATTTTCCCGGCTTTCGACATAGAACGATCCAGCACCCGCCGCGAAGAACTCCTGCTGGGGCCGGATGTGCTCCAGCGCGTATGGCTGATGCGTCGTATGTTCGGCCAGATGGTATCACCGCCGCCCAATGGTGCCGGTATGGATCAGACTGCGGCTACCGAAGCGATCATTGACCAGCTTCGCAGAACCGAAACAAATGAAGATTTCCTCGAATTTCTGACCGAGGCATCAAAGTAAAGTTGTTGGTATAATTGAGCCAGTTACGGGCAATGTGGTAACATCTTGCCCGTTTAGTTGTGTTTTAGAGTAATCAAACGAGCAAGGAGCACACTACATGCGCGAAATCACCGTCGCCACCGTCCAGATGAATCCCGGACTAGGCGAGATAGAAGACAACCTGGTCAAGATGTCGGACTTTATTTCGAAGATCGCCAGCCAGCAGAAGGTTGACCTGATCCTGTTCCCGGAGTTGGCAACCAGCGGCTATGAACTCGGCGTCAAGTTTACCCAGGTCGCCCAGCAGATTCCCGGCCCAACCGCCAACCTGATCGCCCAGCGTGCCCAGGAACTGGGCGTTTATATCGGCTTTGGGATGGTCACCAAAGAGCGCGTCGAAAGCATCCTGTACGATACGGCGGTGCTGGTCGGCCCCGACGGTGAACTGATCGGGCAGTATCACAAAACGCATCTCAAGGGCGAGGAGCGGATGGCCTTCCGCGAGGGCTATAAGCTGCCGGTCTTCGAAACCGAATTCGGCAACCTGGGGTTCGTGCTGGGATGGGATCTGTCCTTCCCCGAAGTTTCGCGCAGCCTCGTGTTGGACGGCGCCGAACTGCTCTGCGCACTCGGCAACTGGGAAAAGGACGAGGTCGACGAGTGGAAGACTTATCTTAAAGCCCGCGCCTGTGAGAATGCCTGCTTCGTAGCCGGGGCAAACCGGGTCGGCGAGGATGTGACGATCACCTTTGGCGGTGAAAGCATGATCATTGGCCCGCGCGGTCGAGTCCATGCCCACCTGCCCGGCGAGGAAGAAGTCAAAGAGGATAAGGCCCAGTCAGAGAAAAAGGATGACGGGGGAAAAGACGGAGACGCGGAAAAAGAAACGAAAAAGAGCAAGCCAAAGACGCAGGCGCTCGAAGGGTACGCGGTCGCCCGGATCGACCTGGACGAGATCAAAAAGTTCCGCGAGCAGCGGCAAACGCTGCAAACCCGCCAGCCGTCCATCTACCGGACGCTCGTCCGGCGCTACTGAGTCAGCCTGGTATTTCTTTCTGATTCTCATTGACGGCGGCCCCAGGGCCGCCGTTCTGATATACTTACCTATCCGTAATTTGCTTTGCCCATTTCGGATAGGTATGAAAATGAACCTGTCGAGATGAGTCTTAGATACTGACCTGGAGAACAAGGGCTTATGGATTCCATCGATCTGCGAAGCGACACAGTTTCCTGGCCGACGCTTGAAATGCGCGAGGCGATGGCTAACGCCGAAGTCGGCGACGATGTCTGGGGCGACGATCCCACCGCGCTGCGGCTCGAAGCGCTGGCTGCTGAACGGACGGGCAAAGAAGCGGCGCTGTTCGTTGCCAGTGGAACGATGGGGAACCTGATCGCCATCCTGACGCACTGCAAACCCGGCGACGAGATGATCACCGGGCGGCGGGCGCATACCTTCCTGCACGAGGTCGGCGGGGCGGCGGCGCTGGGAGGCGTACACCCGTGCACCATCCCGGTTCAGCCCGACGGCACGCTCGCCCTGGATGACGTTCGCCGGGCGATCCGTGACATTTCCGACATGCACAACCCGATCACCCGGCTGGTCGAAATCGAAAACCCGCAGGGCGACCTGGGCAGCATCCCGTTATCGCCCGATTATATGCGGGCGCTGCGGGCGCTGTGCGATGAGTACGGGCTGCTCATTCACATGGATGGGGCGCGGGTCTTCAACGCGGCGACAGCGCTTGGCTGTGATGTTCAAGACCTGACCGCGCCGGTCGATTCGGTGATGTTCTGCCTCTCGAAAGGGCTGTGCGCGCCGGTTGGTTCGATGTTGTGCGGATCGGAGACGTTCATCAGGCAGGCGCGGCGAATCCGCAAGATGCTTGGCGGGGGGATGCGGCAGGTGGGGGTGCTCGCTGCGGCGGGGATCATCGCCATCGAAAAGATGTCGACGGCTGACCGGCTGGGGGAAGATCACGCGAACGCGCGTCAACTGGCCGAAGGGCTGGCCGGGATCGCGGGCATCCGGATCGACCTGCCGGTCGAGACGAACATGGTCTTCTTCTCGCTGGACGAAAGCCTGCCTTTCGACGCGGCGGGCCTGCGTGACCGGCTTGAGCAGGACTATAATATCAAGCTGTGTATTGTCGGGGAGCGGCATTTCCGGGCAGTCACCCACTACTGGATTAAAGCTCAAGATATTGAGACTGTCGTCGAGGCGATACAAGAGCAGTGCAGCACAGCCCGCCAGGGCAGGGGCCGATGAACGATCCTGAACCCGTATCATTTTTCATACTTCCGATCAGGCCGCTGCTGCACGGCGGCGATCAGGCCGGTGAATACGTCGAACCGGTGATCGTCCCGGTTGACCGGGAGGCGGCGAATAAGCCGATCACGCCCGGAATGCCGCCGCTGATGCATATCCCGCTGCTGCCGCCCGATGCCTGGAAAGTCCCTGTCCCCCAGGGATCGGTCGAGCAGCCGGTTCAAACGAACCGGCAGTTATTGACCGGGCAGCGCGTCGCGTTTCCGGTTGCGCCTTCGCCGGGAATCCAGCCGATATCGACCGGTATATCGGCCAGCCCTCTGCCCATCGAATCGACCTCGGTGATCGACCCTCCCGGCAATCCGGCGGGAATTATCATCGAACCCCCGGCTGCCGAATCGTCCGCGCAGCGCTTCGACCCGGTTTATCCATATCTGCTGTACCTTGCGCTGGGTTTTGGGACGCTCTATATCAACCTCGACGCGGTGGCCCGGTATACGATCCTCTGGGTGGCATTGATCATTATAGGCGGGCTGCTGGGCCTGCTCGATCCATCCGGACAACCTCAAGAAATCACGCCAACCGGGTTGGGGTGGGGATTCAGCATCGGGTTGGTGTTCAGCCTGCCGCTGCTGATCCTGGTGGGGTCGGGGCTGTCCAATCTGTCGGTGGCGCTGTTCCCGGAGGCAGGAGCGGCGCTGCTGTTCCAATCGCTGGCGGTGGTCGGCCCGATCGGGGAGACGCTGTTCTTTCGCGGCGCAATCCTCGACCGGCGCGGGTTTGCCGCGAGCGTCATCGCGGCGGGGTTGAGCAGCCTGCTGTTCTTCTGGCCCGCAGCAGCGGCTACCTGGACGTACCTGATCGCTGCGGTGCTGTTCTCGACGGTGCTGGCGGGAATCTACAGCTTCGTATGCACCCGCTACGGGCTGGCGGCTTCGTATATCTGCCAGGTGACGATCAACCTGATGCTGCTGTTTGTGCCCGGCGTGTGGTTCAACTGATTTTCCCTGTGATGATGTGTTGGAGGCTTTTGTGACATCGAGTCGACGGGATTCGTTCCCCTGGTTCTGGGTTGTATTGGGGCTGCTGATAGTGATGGCTGCCATCCCCCGGTTTTTGAGCTGCGATTTCAGCCTTCCCTATGTCGATCATCCCGACGAACCGAACAAGTACCTGGCAGCGCTGGAGTGGCGCGGCCTGTACGAGCACTCCAGCGAGGAATACTACAAGGGCTACCCGCCGGGTTATCTGGCGGTGAGCTGTCTGGCGCAGGTGATCGGCGAGCCGCTGGGCATCAAAGGGCTGGCCGAAACGGTGCGCGTGCTGCGCTATATCGCGGTGATCATCAACCTGGGGACGATGCTGTTGGTCGGGTTGACGGCACGCCGGGCGGGCGGCGACCTGGCCGGATGGATCGCGGCGGCGCTGTGGGGCATTTCGCCGCTGGTGCTGGAAGTCGGGTATTACGCCATTCAAGACCCGTTCGTCTATTTCTGGGTCAGCCTGGCGCTGTGGCTGGCGGTCGAGGCGTGGATCGACGAGAACCGCCGACACTGGTCGTTGTGGAGCGTGGCCGCCGGGATCGTGGCGATCCTGTTCAAATACCCGGTGATCACGGCGGTCGGGCCGGGGCTGCTGGTTGCCGCCGTCTATACGATCCGGGACCGCCGCAAGAATATCCGCTACCTGATCGCCGGAATCGTCCCGACGCTGGCGGTCGGCGCGTGGATGATTCCCCAGATTCAGGCAATGGCGAAGTGGCAGCGCCATGCCGGTGACGCGACCTCGAACATCTTCCAGAATCTGTTCAACGTGGGGAAAGTTGCCAACAACCTTTTCTTCACGTTCGTTCCCATTGGGGCGGTGATCGCGCTGGTGGTGGTCGGCCTGGGTGGATTGGCCTACTGGTATGCCAGCCAATCCAGCAGCAAGCGGGTTAACTGGGGCACGGTCGTTTTATCCCTGCTGCTGGTGATCTCGATTCCCTGGCTGGCCTCCGTGTTCATCGAAGTAAGCACCGAGCGGATCAAAGACGTGCTGCCTGCCACTGCCGCCGCCTGTGTGGTGATCGGTGCGGCAGTTGTGCAGATCGTCTACATCGTCCCGGAACGGTGGCGTTCTATCGGGCAGGTGGTGATCCCGCTGGCTGCCGTCCTGCCGATCATGATTCCACAGGCGGTGGCTGACTGGGAGCTTGTCGCGGAGCGGATGCCCCCCGACCGGCGCGTCGCGCTCAGGGAATGGTTCGATACCAACCTGGAAGCCGGGACGGTGATCGTTACCTACGAGAACGAGAAGACCTTCAACCCGTTCTGGGGCGGGCTGGAAGGCCGCCAGTGGTTCGACTGGTGGCGCACGGAAGACATCATGGAGCATTCCGTCGAGGAGTGGCGTGACGAGCGTTACATGGCCTACGCGATCCTCCCCCGCTGGAAGGTCGAGGCGATGGAGGAGACCGAGGAGGGGCGGGCTTACCTCGATCAAATGCTGCACCTGCGCGACTTCTATGCGCCGCCTGAGATGCGCGGCCCGGAAGTATCGGTGTACCGGCTGTGGAAGATGCAGAACGAGGTAGATGTTCGATTCGGGGACGCGATCAGGCTGCGGGGGTATGACATCAGCGCGGTCGAGGCGGCACCGGACGACGTTGTGGCGCTGCGCTTTTACTGGCAGGCAGAATCGACGCCCCCGGAGAACTATTCGCTGTTCGTTCACCTGATGCCTGCCGGATCGGTAGAACTGGTTACCCAGGCCGACGGAAACCCGGCAGTTCCCGAACGGCTGACCCGGACCTGGGACGACCCGACCGAAACGCTGATCAGCCCAGAATTCACGCTGACGATCCCGGTGGGCACTCCCCCCGGCGATTACCGGATTCTGGTCGGCCTCTACAACTTCGAGACGGGCATCCGCCTGCCGGTCGATGGTAGTGATTCATACGAAATCTCGATTGTGATCATCGAGTGAAAGCCATCGAAACACGACCGGGCGATCAGCCGCCTGTGCTATAATCGAAAAGCAGGTTGGTTCCTCTTTTTCCTCTCGTCAGGCGATATCGCCTGACGCTCTGGAGGGTAAATTCATGTCTGAATCGAATGGAAGAAATCCCGGCATCCCGCTCGATATAGGCTGGGTGAATGAAACGGTGGTCAACCGCAGCGCGGTCGAACAGCGGGCGGCGACGCTCCTCACCCGGCGCTCGGTGAAGAAGGATCAGCAGGCGGCGTGGTTGGCGCGGGCGGTCACCTGCACCGACCTGACCACGCTGGCCGGTGACGACACGCCGGGGCGCGTCGAGCGGCTGTGCGCGAAGGCAAAACAGCCGGTGCGTAAAGACCTGGTTCAGGCGCTCGGCCTGGAGGAGATCAAGGTCGGTGCGGTATGTGTCTATCACAGCCAGGTGGCCGATGCGGTTGGCTTTCTGGAAGGATCGAGGATTCCCGTCGCTGCCGTATCGACCGGGTTCCCTGCGGGGCAGAGTCCATTAAAGGAACGGATTGGCGAGATCAAGGCGTCGGTCGAAGCCGGGGCCAGAGAGATCGACATCGTGATCCACCGGGAATATGTCCTGACCGGCAATTGGCCCGCGCTGTACGACGAGGTCAGGCAGTTCCGCGCGGCCTGCGGTGAGGCGCATATCAAGACGATCCTGGCGACCGGCGACCTGGGCACGCTGCGGAACGTCTACCAGGCCAGCCTGGTATGTATGATGGCCGGTGCCGATTTCATCAAGACCTCGACCGGGAAGGAATCGGTCAACGCGACGATGCCGGTCGGCGTGGTGATGACCCGCGCCATCCGCGATTACGTCGAACGGACGGAGCACAGGGTCGGGTTCAAACCGGCGGGAGGAATCCGCACGGCAAAGCAGGCGCTCTACTGGCTGGTGCTGATGAAGGAAGAACTCGGCGACGAGTGGCTGAACAACTCCCTGTTCCGGATCGGGGCGAGCAGCCTTGTCGAGGATATCGAGCGGCAGTTATCGCACCATGTGACGGGTCATTACGCGGCGCGGCATCATATGCCGATGGGGTAGGGATTCACCGCAGAGGGCGCAAAGAGCGCAAAGGTAAAAGCAGGATAAATGAGGTTCACCGCAGAGGGCGCGGAGGATGCAAAGGAAAACAAAGATCAAAAGTGATTCACTGCGAAGGGGAAACGGGTGGATGAAAACGAGCTTTCGAGAATCATCATCGGCGCGGCGATAGAGGTGCATCGAGAGCTTGGCCCTGGCTTGTTGGAATCGGCCTATGAGGAGTGCCTGGCTTACGAATTACAATCGAGGAACGTCCCCTTCGAGCGCCAGAAACCGGTGCCGGTTGATTATAAAGGGTTGAGGTTGGACTGCGGCTTCAGGCTCGATCTGCTGGTCGGCGATAAGGTTATCATTGAACTCAAAGCAGTCGACAAACTCGTCCCGATTCATGATGCACAACTGCTGACCTACCTGCGCCTGACCGGTTGTAAGCTGGGCCTGCTGATAAATTTCAACGTGCCTATCCTGAAACAGGGGATCAAGCGCTTAGTCCTAAATCTTTAAGTTTTTCCTTTGCGTTCTCTGCGCCCTTTGCGGTTAAAGATATAAGGAGTCTACTATGTCGGTAGCGGATGATTTCAAGACAATGGCTTACGGCCCGGCTCCCGAATCGCCGTCGGCGGCAGACGCCTGGTTGGACGAGCACGACCGTAAATTCAAACTGTTCATCAACAACAAGTGGGTTGCGCCCAGCACCCGCCAGTATTACGACAACTTCAACCCGGCAACGGGTGATCGGTTGGCGCAGACTGCCCAGGCGGGTCAGGCCGACATCGACGCGGCGGTCGAGGCGGCGCGCACGGCGTTCAGATCGTGGAGCGCGACGCCCGGACATGTCAGGGCGCGCTATCTCTACGCCATCGCCCGGAACATCCAGAAGCATCACCGGCTGCTGGCCATAATCGAGACGATGGACAACGGCAAGCCGATCCGCGAATCACGCGATATCGACGTGCCGCTGGTCGCTCGCCATTTCTATTATCACGCGGGGTGGGCGCAGCTGATGGAAACCGAACTGCGCGATTACCAGCCGGTGGGCGTGATCGGCCAGATCATCCCCTGGAACTTTCCCCTGTTGATGCTGGCCTGGAAGATCGCCCCGGCGATTGCAATGGGCAACACGGTTGTTTTGAAACCGGCATCGTACACGCGGCTGAGTGCGCTCCTGTTCGCTGAGATCGTCGCCGAGGCCGGGCTGCCGCCAGGGGTGGTCAACGTGGTGACCGGCAGCAGCAAAGCAGGCGGCATGATCCTCGACCACGAGGATATCGACAAGATCGCCTTTACCGGCTCGACCGACGTGGGGCGAATACTGCGCCACCAGACTGCCGGATCGGGCAAGCGGATGTCGCTGGAACTGGGCGGCAAGTCGCCCTTCATCGTCTTCGACGATGCCGACCTCGACAGCGCGGTCGAGGGAATCATCGACGCGATCTGGTTCAACCAGGGGGAGGTCTGCTGTGCCGGATCGCGGCTGCTGGTGCAGGAGAACATCGAAAAGCGCTTTATCGACAAGCTGAAGACGCGGATGGGACACCTCCGGGTGGGCGATCCGCTCGACAAATGCATCGACATCGGCGCGATTGTCGATCAATCGCAGTGGGACACCATCGACGGGTGGGTGAAGCGCGGCGTCGAAGAGGGCGCGGAGCTGTTCCAGCCTGACTGCCCGCTGCCGGAGAAAGGTCTTTTCTATCGCCCGACTCTGCTGACCCGTGTTGAGCCGACCGCGTCGGTCGCCCAGGAAGAAATCTTCGGGCCGGTGCTGGTCTCGATGAGCTTCCGCACGCCTTCCGAGGCGGTCGCGCTGGCAAACAACACCCGCTTCGGGCTGGCAGCGAGCATCTGGACGGACAATATCAATATTGCCTTCGACGTTGCCCTGAAGATCAAGGCGGGGAGCATCTGGGTCAACTGCACGAACCTGTTCGACGCGGCGGCGGGCTTTGGCGGCTACCGTGAGAGCGGCTATGGTCGCGAAGGCGGGCGCGAGGGCCTGTTCGAGTATCTGCGTCCGAAGTGGCAGGCGCGTCCTCGGCCCAAACTCGACGAGGCGGCGAAGGAAGCCGACTGGGGCAAGTACACCCCGGCCCGGCCTGTTATCGTCGAGAACGATAAGCCGGAGGAAGGCAGCCCGAAGATGGATCGCACGCCCAAGCTGTACATCGGCGGGAAGCAAAAACGCCCCGACGGTCACTACACCCGCGCCGTGATCGGGCCGGATGGCGCACTCGTCGGGCAGGTCGGCGATGGCAACCGCAAGGACATCCGCGACGCGGTCGAGGCGGCGCAGACTGTCGCCGGGATGTGGGCCAAAGATCGCTGGGCGGCGCGCTCGGCCTTCAACCGCTCGCAAATTCTCTACTACGTCGCCGAGAATCTATCGGCGCGGGCCGACGAGTTCGCCAAACGCATCGAATCGATGACCGGTCGACCCGCCGATGAAGCAAAGGCCGAGGTCGAGCAGGCGGTATCGCGGCTGTTCACTTACGCGGCCTGGGCCGATAAGTTCGGCGGGACGGTGCAGGAGACTCCCCTTCGCGGCGTGACCGTTGGGGCCAATGAGCCGGTTGGTGTGATCGGGATCGCCTGCCCGGACGAGTACCCCCTGCTGGGCTTCGTGTCGCTGGTTGTCCCGGCGGTTGCGCGGGGCAACACGGTGGTGGTGATCCCCTCGGAGAAGCACCCCCTGAGCGCCACCGATTTCTACCAGATACTCGATACCTCCGACGTGCCGCCGGGTGTGGTCAACATCGTCACCGGGGATCGCGATCACCTGTCGAAGACGCTGGTCGAGCACGAGGACGTCGACTCGATGTGGTACTTCGGCAGCGCCGAAGGGAGTTATCACGTCGAGTACCTGTCGACGGTCAACATGAAACGCACCTGGGTGAGCTACGGCGAATCGCGTGACTGGATGGATCGGGAGCAGGGGGAGGGCGAGGAGTTCCTCCACGAGTCGACGCAGGTCAAGAACGTGTGGGTGCCGACCGGGGCATGACACGGGGCGATAAATCGCCGGGTAAAATCAACGCAATTTACAGGCAGGGGCAATCCCTGCCTGTGTTTTTCCGGCTTGCTGGTATAATCCTGCGGGTATTGCGAAACGGATAAGTCATTCGAGAACTATGAAAAAACCGGTTAACCTCTTCATCATTCCTGTACTCTGTCTGCTGCTTTCCGGGTGCATCGACGATCCTCAGCCCAAACCGATTAAGGCTGACGGGCCGATTGATCAGGCTCCCGGCCTGACCTGGATCGGCACCAGCACGCCCTTCCCGTCGGTGCCCGCACCGGTGACGGCGACCCTCCCGCCAACCGATTCGCCGACCCTCATCCCCGATCTACCGCTGGATCGGTTGACCGATGATCACGGCGTCGAGATGATCCGTATTCCGGCGGGTGAATTCATTATGGGCAGCGAGGACGGTTTCCCCGACGAGGTGCCGGTGCATACCGTCTATCTTGATACCTACTACATCGATCGCTTCGAGACGACCAACGCGGAGTATCAGCGGTGTGTGATCGATGGTGCCTGCGAGCCACCCCGCCAGTTCGACTGCTGCGCCCATCAAGCCGTCGGGACGATCCTCGATTATTATGGCAACCCGGCCTACGACAACTACCCGGTCACCTGGACCAACTGGTACGACGCGATTAATTATTGTGAGTGGCGCGGTGTTCGCCTGCCGACCGAAGCGGAGTGGGAGAAAGCGGCACGGGGCACCGATGGCCGTACTTATCCCTGGGGCAACGACGACCCGACCCCGGCACACCTGAATTTCAACTGGCCGTCGGGGACGTTCGACCAGGAGCCGCTGGGTGTCACTGCGCCGGTGGGCAGCTACTCACTGGGGGCCAGTCCGTATGGGGTGCTCGACATGGCGGGCAACGTCTACGAGTGGGTGCAGGACGTCTATGCCGTCGATTATTATTCGCGGTCGCCCTATGAAAACCCGACCGGCCCCGATCCCGACGACGGAGGCTGGCGAATCGCACGGGGCGGCTCGTTCTGGAACCAGGCTTACCGCAACCGGTCGTCGAACCGGAACAACGCCTATCTCCCGGCTGACCTCGCCCATTTCGACGCCGGGATTCGCTGCGCGATGGACGATCCGTATCGCCAATGATCCCCGTAAAATGACAGCTTTTTTACCTGCTTCAAGTGTATATAATGTCAATACAGATATAGAGGCAGGCATTGGCCGTCACATTTTTCACGGATGAAGATGTAAGCGAAATTGCGGTCAGGGAAGCCCGCAAAAGGGGTGTTTCCATTGTGACCGTTCAGGACGTCGGACTGCGAACAGAAAAAGATGACCTCCAGGTTTTTCGGTATGCCATTGCTCAAAAGTATGTGATGGTATCCGGCAATGTTGCCGACTTTCCTGACCTTCTCTGTATTTTAGCCGAGGAAGGAACCGACCACTGCGGGTTGTTTCTCATTTCTCCAAACGTTCGTGAAAACATTGGCCTTATTGTGAAGCAGCTTGTTATCTGGTCTGAGATCATAGAGACAATCGAAGAAACCAGGAAAGGTGTGTATTGGATTCGGGGATAAATAGAATGAGTGATACTGTCTTGTTGACAATTGATCACATAGTCAAAACGCCGGGTACTTTAGGAGGGCGTCCTTGCATCAGGGGGCACCGTATTGCCGTCGATCACGTTGTCTCGGCGTGTGTATATGGCGGGATTGACGTGTCGGAGTTTTGCGAGAATTACGATCTGACGCCTGCGCAGGTATATGCCGCTCTCAGTTACTATTACGACAACACAGAGGAAATCGACGGCATCATACGCGATACAGAAGAGTTTTTGGGGCAAATGAAGCCCGAAATGGAGCGCAGCAATCAAGAGATGCTTGCCAGGTTTGGTGATCGCTTTGATGATTTCAACCGGATGATGACCGTAACCGAGATCTCTGAGGAGTTTGGTATTACACCAGCAGGTGTACGTGAAGCCTGTAGAAAAGGCTGGATACAGGCGGAGAAATCCGGGAGCACTTGGCTCATTCGCCGCCTGCATGCAAAAGAACGCTGGGGGAAATAGGGCTTCCAGTCACCGTATCGTGCCGTATTTGAATCAAAAACACCTGAAAAAGTCAGGTGTTTTTATCTCAATGAAGTCTGAATTACCAGCCGTGTTCCAGCCGATTGATCAACCGCTCCGGCATATCGGAACGTTCCATGCGCTGCTGCACCAGTTTGAAGTCATAAGGAATGCGCCGGTACTCCCAGGTCATGCTGTCGACGTCGAGGATGGCGTAGGCGGCGCGCGGGTCCGAGTCGCGGGGCTGGCCGACGCTGCCCGGATTGATAATCTGGCGCGAGCCGTTCAGCCTGACCCGCATGTTGTATTCCGGGGCGACGGCGTCACATTCGCCGCGATCTCCGGCCATCTTGAAGCTGACCGGGGTATGGGTGTGCCCGACCAGACAGTAGGGAGTCTGGTAGTATGAGAAATTCAGGGCGGCGATCAGCGGGTCGAGGATGTATTCCCAGACCGGTTCGCGGGGCGAACCGTGAGCCAGCGTAAAATCGCCCAGCACGAAAGTAATCGGCAGGGCTTCCAGGAAGGCAAGGTTCTCATCGGTGAGCGTTTCGCGCGTCCAGCCGACCGCTTTGCGCGCGTCGGCGTTGAAGGTCCTGATGTCCAGACGGCCCAGCGCGGCCCAGTCGTGGTTACCGGCGATACATAAATGGGGCAGGCTGCGAATACGGTCGATACATTCGTTCGGGTCAGGGCCGTATCCGACCACGTCGCCCAGGCACCAGACGTAGTCATAGTCCTGGCCCAACTGCCCGGCATCAGCCAGGACAGTCTCCAGCGCGGTCAGATTTGCATGGATGTCCGAGATGACGAGATAGCGCATCTTCATTAACCTTTAATACCAGAGCCATTCTAAAGTTATTACTGCCCTGAGTGTACTGCTGACAAGGTCATCTTACCACAGGTTACAGGCAGGGAAAAGCGTTGTGAGGTACTGAAAGAGTTTTGATAGCCTATAGAAAAGTCTCAATCTGGGATATACTTCTCGACGTTGTTTTCTGTTCGTAACCGGCAACCTGAAAGCGTACCGATGACTCTCCCTTCCACAGATCAAACCGACCAGGATCAGCCCACCCGATTGGCTTCCGTGGCACTCATCATAGGGATTCTCTGTGTGAGCTTCGCCGCGATCTTCATCAAACTGGCGAACACCACCGCCGATGTCATCGGGGCGTGGCGGTTGATCGTCGGGACGGTGGTGCTGGGCATCCCGATGCTGATCCACTGGCGGCGTGGGAAAGTCCGGCTGCCCCGCTCGGCGATATGGCTGCTTGTATTGGGTGGGCTGGCTTTCAGCCTGGACGCCTTCGTCTGGAGCACGTCGGTCAATATGACCAGCGCAGCGAAGGCGACCCTGCTGGGCAACACCACTCCGGTCTGGGTGGCGCTGGGATCGTGGCTGCTGTTTCGCGAACGGTTGGACTCGACTTACTGGATCGGAACGGCAGTGTCGATTGCGGGGATCGTCCTGCTCATCGGTGTTGAATCATTCCAGACTACGGCGATCAACCCCGGCGATTTGCTCGCAATGTTGGCGGGGCTAACCTATGCGCTGATTCAGATCGTCACCGGGCGCGCCCGGCAGAAGATCGACAGCCTAACCTATACCTGGGGCTTTACGATGATCAGCGCTGTCCTGTTCCTGGGTGGATCGTCTGTGCTGGGCCATTCGATGATCGCTCTGCCGGTTAAGAGCATTCTGGCCCTGGTCGGACTGGCGCTGGTTGCGCACGTGGCCGGGTGGCTGCTGATCAGCTATGCCTTCGGCCACATCCCGACTCATTACCTGTCGGTGGCGCTGCTGGCCCAGCCGGTTATGACGGCGCTTCTGGCGATGCCGATCCTGGGTGAGTTCCCGACGCTCTGGCAGATTCTCGGCGGCGCGGTGACCCTGGGCGGGATTTACCTTGTTCTCCGGGGATCGCCGTCGGCGGCGAAACACTGATAGAATACCGGCTGATTTGAGGCAGGTTTATGGCTTTACGAACTGACACCGGAACGCCGTCCGTTTCCCGGAAACGGACCGTCGATATGTTGATCATCGCCCTGTTTTCGCTGGCGCTGCGCGGCGGGTTATTCTGCCTGCGCTGGCGGGAGTACCTGGCTGGCGGCAAGGATGGGATCACCGCCTTTGGCGGCAGCGATGTCCCCGGCTGGCTGGGGATGGCCCGCCATCTGAACCAGGTCGGCGACCTGTCTTACTGGTTGATGGGCGCTCGCCCGCCGCTCTTCCCGGCGACGGTCGCGCTGGTGCTGCGGCTTGGCGGGAACCCGGTTCACGCGGCGATGCTGCAAACCCTGTTTGGCGTCGTGACGCCG